>CAYTMY010000001.1:0-33725 GCA_964439075.1 uncultured Lachnospiraceae bacterium
AAGACTTTTTAAACCTCACTTATTAAGTGAGGTTTTTCTTATTTTAGAATGCAAATATACATAAAATGTAGTATAATAAAATTGCAATAAAAGAAAGGGGTGTTCAACATGATAAATTTGATTTGCGGTCCCAATGGGAGCGGAAAAACACAAAAACTGATCGATATTGCAAACGAGGAACTTGAAAAGACGGATGGTCTTGTGGTTTATCTCGATGCTACGGATGCACACAGGCTTGGTATAAGCAAGCAAATACGTTTTATCAACGTGAAAGACTGCGACATAGACAGTGCGGATAAGTTCATTGGTATGATATGCGGGCTTATAGCAGGTAACTATGATATAAACAGGATATTTATAGATAATATAATGAAAGCCACAAATGCGAAAGACACTGAAGAAGTCGAAAAAATATTATTGCAGATACATACTATATGCGATAAGAACGACATTCAGTGCTTTATAGTTTTTAATGAAGAGAATGTTTGGGGGCTCGAGCTTAAAGCGTACAATATGTTGTGAACTATTACTATAAATATTCCGATTATTTACATAAAAAATACGGCTGCAAAGTATACAAAATACCGGTCAATCTTCCGTTATCATGTCCTGTAAGAGATTCAAGCAAGGCTTCTTCCGGGTGTGCGTTTTGCGGAGAGGATGCCACGGGGTACGAGTGCAAACCTTCGACGGTCGGTGTAAAAGAACAAATAGCTGAAAATATAGCTTATATTTCACGAAAATATGCCGCGCAAAAGTTTGATATTTATTTTCAAAACTACACAAATACATATACTTTCCCGAAAAATTTTGAAAGTTATGTAAAGCAAGCTCTTGAAAATGCGGATAATACAGTCAGACTCACTGTGTCGACAAGACCCGATTGTGTTGCTCATGATTATCTGAAAATACTCAAGTGCTACTCGGATGAATACGGAATAGATATTTGTATAGAGTTGGGTCTTCAAAGTGTAAATGTCAATACATTAAAGCTTTTGAAACGCAAACATAATTTGTCGCAGTATATAGATTCGGTAGGTAAAATAAAAGATTACGGCTTTGAGATATGCACGCATATCATAACCACTTTACCATGGGATACAAACGAAGACGTGATTGAGGCAGCTCGGCTTTTAAGCGTGCTGAAAACCGATAGTGTAAAGATGCATACGCTGTATATTGAGAAAAATACGGTTCTTGCGGAAATGTATGCAAACAGTGAATTTCAATTGCTTTCATTGGAGGATTACATACAAAGGACCGTGCTTTTCATTGAACATTTGAGTCCGACGATAGCAATCCAGCGTCTTAATGCAAGAGTGCCGAAGGAAAACAGTATTTTTGCTAATTGGAATAGGAGCCATTGGGTTTTAGACGACTTGGTGATTGAACGGCTTAAGGAATGTGATTCGTATCAAGGCAAATCTTGCGACCATTTTTCGGAAGAAGCGGTCACAAAATTTTTATAATTAACAATTCAGGGGGAAAATATGGCATTAGTTACAAGTACCGAAATGTTTAAAAAAGCATTGGAGGGGAAGTATGCTGTAGGCGCATTCAATGTAAACAACATGGAAATTATTCAGGGCATAATGGACGCTGCATTGCAGGAAAAATCACCTCTTATCCTTCAAGTATCGGCGGGAGCTCGAAAGTATGCAAAACCCGCGTATTTGGTAAAATTAGTTGAAGCTGCGATGATCGATACGGGTCTTGACGTTTGTTTGCATCTCGACCACGGTGAAAATTTTGAAATATGCAAACAATGTGTTGACGACGGCTTTTCTTCGGTCATGATAGACGCGAGTAAACTCCCGTTTGAAGAAAATATAGCAGAGACAAAAAAAGTAGTGGAGTATGCTCATTCAAAGGGAATAGTCGTTGAGGCGGAGCTCGGTAAATTAGCGGGAATAGAGGATGCCGTTAATGTATCGGCTAAGGACGCCATGTTTACCGATCCCGAAGAGGCTTGTGAGTTTGTGCAAAAAACAGGCGTCGATTCACTTGCCATAGCAATAGGTACAAGCCATGGCGCTTATAAATTCAAAGGCAAACCCGAGCTTGATTTCGAGAGACTTGAAAAAATCACCAAACTTATGCCGGGTTATCCGATAGTGCTTCATGGGGCTTCGAGTGTGCCCAAAGAATTTGTTGACCTGTGCAATAAATACGGAGGTAACATTCCGGGTGCACAAGGAGTTCCCGAAGAAATGCTTAGAAAAGCTTCTCAAATGGGCGTTGCGAAGATAAATATCGATACAGATCTTCGTCTTGCCATGACTTCCACGATAAGAAAAATATTTACAGAACAACCCGAAGTATTTGACCCGAGAGTATATCTCGGACCTGCAAGAGAAGCGATAAAGAATATGGTTGCACACAAAATGAGAGATGTGCTCGGGTCAAGCGGAAAAGCCTGATAATGGGTTACTATAAGACAAGAGGGCTTCGAGGAAGCAATCTTGAGGAACTTATAAACAGGACCAACGAGCAATATATGGAGGATGATCTCGCGGTCATACAAAAGATACCGACACCTATAAAACCCATAGAGTTGGATTCTCAAAAAGGCGTGATAACCTTGGCATATTTTGATGAGAAAAGTACCGTCGATTATATGGGAAGCGTACAGGGCATACCGGTATGCTTTGATGCGAAAGAAACCAAAGCCCCGAGCCTTCCCATATCCAATATCCACGATCATCAGATAGATTTTATGGAAAAATTTGTCGCACAAAGCGGACTTGCTTTTCTTATAGTTAATTTCACGCAAGCGGACAGATATTTTCTTATGGATATCGGATTGCTGAAAAAATACTATGCAGACGCAAAAAAAGGCGGTAGAAAATCTGTACCCATGGAAGCTTTTGACTCTGCCCTTGAGGTTTTTCGTCATAATCGTTACCTTGTGCACTATATAGAAGCCATTGAAAAATTGGCCGAAAAAGAAGAATATAATTTATAGAAAAACAACGACCAAATCGTTTTTACGAAAACCATTTGGTCGTTTTGCGGAGTAAACATGTCATTTGACGGAGTAAGCGTATGCGCTGTTGTAAAAGAACTCGACACAACTTTTACGGGTGCTAAAATTCAAAGAATATATCAACCTTACAGAGACGAGGTTGTACTCTACTTTTCAGACAAAAGAAAGGGAGCTCTTTTACTTTGCGCCGACGCCTCATTTCCCAGAGCAAATATCACTTATTCTCCTTACGACAATCCCGAATATCCACCGTCCTTTTGTATGCTTTTGAGAAAATATCTTATAGGGGGAATCGTAAAAAGTATAAGCCAGCAGGGCTTTGACAGAATAATAAATATATTTGTTGAGGCTCTCGATGAAGCAAATAATCTGATCAGATTGTGTTTGAGTATAGAAATAATGGGAAAGCACTCCAATATTATCTTGTACGATACCAATAAAATGGTAGTTATTGATTCTATCAAACATATTTCCTCGCAAAAAAGCTCTGTGAGAGAACTTATGCCGAATAGGGTATATTATCTCCCTCCGAACAATAAGCTTGATCCTTTTGATTTTGATGCGTCAACCGCAATTGATATAATGTCGTTTTCGGCGGAAAAGCCGATAAGTTCGGCACTGTCCGATACCTTTTGCGGTGTATCAAAACAGCTTGCTCAAAGTTTTGCCGTGGATCGTTCTTTGGCGGGGAAGAAAGTATCTGACAGCGATATAGCAACACTTTATGGCATTTTAAACGATTTCAGAGAATATTTATCTTTTAAAATAAATGAAAATGTTAATTATATATACTCGCTACCCGAAGGGAAATACAAAGACTTTACGCATGGGGAATATATCGTATACAATGCCGTTACTGAGAAAAGGCAATTTTTAAGCATATCCGAGGCTATCGAAGAATACTACAGGGAAAAGACTCGCCACGCGGGCATAAAAGAAAAATATGACGGAACCATAAAAAGACTTGAAATACTGCTTGCCAAGGAAGAAAGAAAACTTGCGTTGAGAAAAAAAGAACGTGAGGCGGCGCTTGATTCGGAACAATACTCGATTAAGGGTAATCTCATTTTGTCCAATCTTCATCTTTTAAATAAAGGTATGGATAAGATAGAACTTGATAATTATTATAATCCGGGTGAAAAACTCACCGTTAGCTTGCGAGCGGATTATACGCCCACGCAAAACTCGCAAATGTATTTTAAAAAATACGCCAAAGCGAAAAGTGCAGTTGCTCACCTTGAGAGTCTTTTAGAACAAAGCGAAAATGCTGTGGAGGAATTAACATCTCTTTTGTATTTTCTTACGGAGGCAGCAAATGCGTCTGAGGCGACAGAGGTCATTGCGCAGGCGGAAAAGGCAGGGTATCTTAAAAAAATCAAATCCAGAAAACAGTCGTCGATTCCGATTCCAAAACCACACTTATTTATTACGGAAGATGGTTTTGAAATTCTGGCGGGGAAAAACAGCGTGCAAAACGATTCCTTGACCTTCAAAACGGCCGAAAAAGACGATATTTGGCTTCATGCAAAGGATATTGCGGCCAGTCATGTTATACTGAAGACTCAAAACGGTTCATACTCCGATGAAGCTCTTTTGGTGGCCGCACAGATAGCGGCATATTATTCGAAAAGCAAGAGTGCCGATAAAGTGCAAGTCGACTACACATCGGTAAAAAATGTCAAAAAAATAAGCGGCAAGGCACCGGGCAGGGTCACGTATACGAACTATAAGTCGATATATGCAAAACCTTCAGAAACTGCGATAAGAGCATTGTCGCAAAAAGGTAAGATTGATGGCAAATAAAGTAATCAGCATAGAAAGCGGTTCACTTGCCGCAACAAACGGTTTAAAGGCGGGTATTATAATTGCAGCAATTAATAATAATCGCAAATTTGATATTATCGATTATTTGATAGCTACGGCTGAGGATAATATATGTTTGGACTACATCGATATCGACGGTACTCAAAAGCAAGCGAATATAAAAAATGATTTTTCGGCGCCATTGGGTCTTAGTTTTGAACATATTACGATAGACAGTCCTCGCAGATGTGCTAATCGATGTATTTTTTGCTTCATGGACCAAATGCCGAAGGGTATGCGAGAAAGCCTTTATTTCAGAGATGACGATTACAGATTGTCGTTTATGTGTGGTAATTATATCACTCTTACCAATCTTTCGGAAAAAGAACTTGACAGGATTATATCTCTAAAGATGAGTCCTCTTAATATAAGCGTGCATGTTACGCAGCCTACCCTTCGCAGTGAAATGATGAGAAATAAAGCTGCGGGAAATATAATGAAACAACTCAGCAGGCTAAAGGAAGGGAATATTGACTTCAATCTTCAATTGGTTTTATGTCCCGACTATAACGATAAAGAGCAATTGATAAACTCTTTGGATGATATTATGACGCTTTTGCCAAATGTTAAAAGTTTGTCATGCGTTCCCGTAGGCCTTACCAAATACCGTAAAGACCTTACACCACTGCGTTCATTTACAAAAGAAGAGGCACGTGAGGTAATTGAAACATTATATAAATATTCCGTTCGAGTAAAAAATAGTTATGCGGATATATGCTTTTGCGCATCCGATGAATTTTTTGTGCTAGCTGATGAGCCGATTAAAGAAGCTTTTTATTACGGAGATTACGTTCAATTTGAAAACGGAGTGGGGATGCTGCGGAGCTTTATAGACGATATTGACGATTTTATAGCTTCAACCGATGAAATGAATAGAGTAAATGCAGTGCTGATAACCGGCGTTTTGGCAAATGAATTCCTAAAAAACGAAATTGATAAACTTAATGCCAAGTATGGCACATTACTGGAGGTTGTGTGCATAAAAAACGACTATTTCGGTGAAAAAGTCACTGCGGCCGGACTGGTTTGCGGTTGTGATATAATAAAGCAGTTAAAAGATGTGAAAATTCCGAATATACTTTTTATACCTTCAAATATGATGAAGGACGACGAAGATGTTTTTCTTGATGACATGACTTTAGATAATGTTGCAAGAGAACTTAATAAAATGGCATATCGTGTTCCTTCAGACGGTTATGAATTCTGTGAATACATTAAGGAGTTTTAGATGAACCGACCATATATAGCACTCGTAGGAAGACCTAATACAGGCAAGTCCACGCTCTTTAATAAGCTCGCGGGAAGAAGGATATCTATTGTTGAAAATACTCCCGGAGTGACGCGCGACAGGATAATAGCCGAAGCCGACTGGTTCGGAAATGATTTTTTCATAATAGACACAGGCGGTATTGAGCCCAGAAGCGATGATACGATATTAAAGCAGATGAGAACGCAGGCTTTTTTAGCTATGGATATGGCTGACGTTATTATTTTTGTTGCAGACGCACGAGAAGGTGTGACTGCTAACGACCGTGAAATTGCCACGATGATAATGAAAAGCGGGAAACCAACTGTTTTGGCAGTAAACAAAATTGATGACGATTCTCATGTGAGTTCCTTATATGAATTTTATGAGTTGGGTCTAGGGGAGCCGTTTAGGTTAAGCGCCGAACACGGAAGTGGACTAGGTGACATAATGGATCGCTGCATAGGCGAATTCCCGGAAGATAAAAAGGGTCATGAAAAGGAATATTATAACAAGATTGCCGTGGTGGGAAAGCCGAATGCGGGTAAATCTACTCTTATAAATGCATTGCTGGGTGAACAGCGTGTTATCGTCAGCGATATATCGGGTACCACGCGAGATGCGATAGATACGGATTTCAAATATAATGATAGGGATTATGTCCTTATCGATACCGCGGGGATAAAGCACAAGAGCAAAAATGATACCGATATAGACTATTATTCCATGTTGCGGGCAATAAAAGCTATTGAACGAAGCGATATATGTCTTCTCATTATAGACGGACAACTCGGAATAACCGAGCAAGACGTAAAAATCGCAGGTATTATTAAGGATGAATACAAAGCGCTTATCGTCGTGATAAATAAATGGGATCTCGTCCAAAAGGAAACAAATACAATGGAAAAGATGAAAAAAGAGATATTAAAAAGACTCTATTTTGTCGATTTCGCTCCTATAGTATTTCTATCCGCACTCGATAATAAACGTATCGATAAGTTAATGCCGACTATAGAAGAGGTTTTGGAAGAATATTCGAAAAGAATATCTACGGGTCTGCTTAACGACGTTATCGGCGACGCTGTGCTAATGAATTCTCCCGTCATTAAGAAAAATAAACAGTTAAAGATTTATTACTCCAATCAGGTAGGCACAAAACCACCGAGTATCGTGATGTTTGTCAACGATGATACCTTGAGTACAAAACAATACGAAAAATATATCGAGAGCCGTTTGCGCAAGGCCTTTACATTTAAAGGCTCTCCGATAAAATTCATAATGAGGAGTAAAGGCGATAAAGATAATATAAAAAAATAGTCTATTTTATACTCTCCCCGAATAATTATAATTAGCGATTATTCAGGGAGGTATTTTATGTTCACAGGTATATATGAGGATATTGCAAAAAGGACAAACGGTGATATATACGCAGGGATAGTCGGACCGGTACGCACAGGAAAATCCACGTTTATTTCGAAATTCATGGAGCTTCTCGTTATACCTAATATAGAAAACCGCTATAAAAAAGAAAGAGCCATTGACGAGCTTCCTCAAAGTGCGGGCGGAAAAAGCATAATGACTTGCGAGCCTAAATTTGTTCCCAATGAGGCCGTGGAATTAAAACTCAACGACGAAGCTTCGTCAAGAATAAGACTTATAGACTGCGTCGGTTATATTGTTGAAGGCGCTTTGGGCGCTTATGAAGACGGTTCTGTTCGTATGGTAAAGACTCCGTGGTCAAAAGACGATATGCCGTTTGGATTAGCTGCGGAAATAGGTACTAAAAAGGTGATAAGCGAGCACTCTACTATCGGAATACTAGTAACAACGGACGGCAGCATAACAGATCTTCCTCGCGAATGTTACGTGCCGGCGGAGGAACGCGTTGTAAGTGAGCTGAAAAAAATAAAAAAGCCGTTTACCGTTGTTCTCAATTCAAAATATCCCGAATCGGAGAATGTGCAAAAGCTAAAAAACGAGCTGGCTGAAAAATATTCGGTAAGCGTCACAGTGATTGATGTTCTAAACATGGGGTTATCGGATATCGAACGTATCTTATCGGATGTACTATACGAATTTCCTGTCAGTGAAATAACTTACAGTATCCCAAATTGGGTAAAAAATCTTTCCGAAGAGCATTGGTTGAATACACAGATAGAAGACTTTATCGTAAGCGGTTGCGCACGCAATGACAGATTGAGCAGCGTATCCGGATTTATCGCGTCAAACGTGTGCGAGAGTTTTGATGCACAGATAAATGAAATATCTTTAAGTACGGGGAAAATAGCTTCTTCCATACATATAGACAACAGTGTATTTTATAAAATAATGAGCGAAGAAAACGATATAAGCGTAAAAAATGAATCGGATTTGTTTGTAATATTGACAGCGCTGTTAAAGGAAAAGAAGTATGTCTCAATGCTATCCTACGCCACACGCGAAGCCAATAAAACGGGATATGGTATAGTATATCCCGAATTTGATAAACTTGACCTTCAAACGCCCGAAATATTCAACGATTCGGGTAAGTACGGTATCAGCTTGAAAGCAAACGCTCAGGCGTTCCATATTATAAAGGCGAACATAGACTCTGAGATATCTCCGGTGATAGGTAGCGAAGCTGAGTGCGAAATGTTTTTCGATAAGCTCATCACGCAATATAAAAATACGCCTTCGGAACTTTGGAATACGGAAATATTTGGCAGAAAGCTTTCTGAAATGATCGAGGATAATATCAAGAATAAATTAAATTCTATAAATGACGAAACAAAGCAGCGAGTTTCCAAAGCGGTAAACCGTGTTTCAAATGCACAAAAGGGCGGACTGTTCATATTTTGGATATGATAAGCAAATGCAGAACAAAAGGATACTCTTGACTGAGTGTCCTTTTTATTTTAAGAAATATTATCGGAGTGGTTTTGTTTGAAGTAAAATTTTGCTATTATATACTATAATACTAAATAAAGAGGAATAATAATGTTTTTATTTGAATGGTTCGGATATATGCTGTCGGCATTTGGCCGCTTGACCGATAATATGGGTTATGCACTGATATTAGCGGCAATTGTGTTTAAGTTGTTTTTATCGCTGCTTACAAAGAAATATTACAACTCGATAGTTCTTACCGAAATTATAAGACTGCAATACGATAAAATAAGAGATAAGCATAAAAACGATCCTGATTTGAGGAATCAGCAGACAATGAAATTTCTTATGGAGAGCGATTATCCGATGATGTCCCGTTTCGGAATCATCCTTTTTCAAATCATTATCGTCGCTGGCATTTGCGGAGCTCTGAGTAATCCGGCGCAGTATATTTTTAACAATGGCGCAAACCTCAACATGACGTTCTTGGGAATACCCGATATATCGCTTTCTCCCATACAGATTTATAAAGCTTATGGCTTGCATGACAGTATGTTTATTTCCATAATATTGCTCATGGCAAGCGTAGTGCTTACGTTTGTACATGATATGTTTATGGAAAGACGCCAACTCATCAGCCAGGTTGGTATAGATATTTTTATGCTCGTTGCAGTAACGGCATGTTCCGTGCTTTTGAGCCAAGGCTTCATGATATACTGGATAGTAATGAAGATATTCGATATATTTACGATATTCATCATGGATAAATTTTACTGCGTAAATATAGAAGAAAAAAGAAAAGCGTGGGAAAAGCAGCCGAAGAAAAAAATCAATATGAAGCAAGAAACAAAAAAGAAATAGTTAAGACTCAACGCTTCGAAGGCAAACAAACAAAATGGGAATAGGTTGTGAGACCTATTCCCATTTTTTCTTGGTAGCGGTTATCTACTGATTTACGGAATTTAAACTTTCGGTAACTTCCGCAAGAAGCTCGGTCGCTTTTTTTAATTTTTCACGTTCTGTCTCAACAACATTTGCAGGGGCCTTTGCTACAAAGCTTTCATTGGAAAGTTTGTCGTTGAGCCTTTTTATCTCGGCATTAAGTTTATCGGCTTCTTTTGTCAATCTTTCCGTTTCTTTTTGTTTGTCGATGAGCGAGTCCAGAGGTACTGTAAAACGTGCCGTATTGGTGACCACCGTAAGCGAATTTTCTTCATCTTTGCTTTGTTGCGTAATGTATACCTTGTCGCATGAAGCCAGCTTTATAAAAATCATTTCGTTGCCAAGATAAATACCTTCGCAGTTTTCCTTGGGTTCAATGTAAACCGGAGCTTTTTTTGAAGGAGGTATGTTCATTTTTGCTCTGGCATTTCGTATGCCTCTTATTGCATCGATTATCTCGGCAACTTCATACTGCTCTTTTTCAAAATTCTTTGTTTTGTCGTATTTCGGCCATTGCGCAATTATCAAGGGCTTTTTATCGGGTGAGAAATAAGTGTATATTTCCTCCGTGATAAACGGCATGAACGGATGGAGTAGCTTCAGTATATCGGTAAAAGTGTGATATAAAGTCCACTGTGCCGTTTTGCGCGCTTTCATATCTTCCGAATTGAGACGCGTTTTTGCGAATTCGATATACCAGTCGCAAAATTCGGACCATATAAAGTTGTAAAGTTTTTCGAGGGCTATGCCCATTTCGTATTTATCCAGATTTGCGCTTACTTCAGCTGTCATTTGGTTGGTTGCCGATATGATCCACTTATCTAAATTTATAAATTCGATGTCTTCTTCCTTTGTAGCATAGTCGAAATCATTGAGGTTCATCAATATGAATCGAGCGGCATTGTTTATTTTATTTGCAAAATTTCTGCTTGATTCTATTTTTTCGGGCTGCCATCTGGAATCGTTGCCTGCTGCATTTCCCGTTACAAGCGTAAATCTTACGGCGTCCGCTCCGTATTTTTCTATTACCTCAAGAGGGTCAACGCCGTTACCGAGAGATTTGCTCATTTTTCTTCCGTATTCATCTCTTATTAGACCGTTGATATATACATGGTGGAAGGGAGGATCTCCGCAATATTCAAGCCCGGAAAATATCATTCGCGCTACCCAGAAAAAGATAATATCAAAGGCAGTGACGAGAACGTCGTTGGGATAATATTTCTTCAGATCAGCGGTTTCGTTCGGCCAGCCTAAAGTTGAAAAAGGCCATAACGCAGATGAAAACCATGTATCAAGCACGTCCTCTTCTTGCTTGAAGGCAGTGCCGCTGCATTTCGGACACTTTTCGGGCATCGTTTTTGCAACAACGGTTTCACCGCATTCCTCACAATAATATGCGGGTATTCTGTGCCCCCACCATAATTGGCGCGATATGCACCAATCTCTTATATTTTCCATCCAGTTATAATATATTTTCTTGAATCGGTCGGGGACAAATTGTGTTTCTTCATTTGCTACGCATTCGATAGCCGGTTTTGCCAACGGCTTCATATCTACAAACCATTGAAGGGAAGTGATAGGCTCAACTGTTGTTGCGCATCTGTAGCAGGTTCCCACATTGTGAATATGTTCTTCCGTTTTGTCAAGAAGTCCGAGTTCGGAAAGATCGGCGATTATTTTTTTTCTTGCGGCGTATCTGTCCATACCTTTGTATATATCGCCGTTTTCGTTTATCGTAGCGTCGTCATTAAGCACTCTGACTTGTTCTAGATTGTGTCTGAGTCCTACTTCGAAGTCGTTGGGATCGTGCGCAGGAGTAATTTTAACACACCCTGTGCCGAACTGCATATCGACATATTCGTCCGATATAATAGGTATTCTTTTGTTCACAAGCGGCAGTATTGCATATTTATTTATCAGGTCTTTATAGCGCTCATCGTTCGGGTTTACCGCAACTGCACTGTCTCCCAACATGGTTTCCGGGCGAGTAGTGGCCACGACGACGTATTTGTCGGAATTTTCAATAGGATACTTTATATGCCAAAGATGGCCGTTTTGTTCTTCATACTCTACCTCGGCGTCACTGAGTGCGGTTTTGCAATTGGGGCACCAGTTGATTATTTTATTTGCTCGGTAAATAAGTCCTTTGTTATACAGCCTCAAAAATGCTTCGTTGACCGCTTCGCAGCAACCTTCATCCATGGTAAATCTTTCGCGTGACCAGTCGCATGAGGTTCCGAGTTTTCTGAATTGCTTTGTTATACGGTTACGGTAAAAATCAGCCCATTCCCATGCGCGCTTTAAAAATTCTTCGCGACCGATCTCAGTTTTTGTTTTGCCTTCTTTTTCTTTTATATGTTCTATAACTTTGACCTCGGTGGCAATGCTGGCATGGTCTTCTCCGGGCACCCATAAAGCGCTGTAACCGCACATTCTTTTGTAGCGTATTAGAATATCTTGCAAAGTTCCGTTAAAGGCATGTCCTATATGCAGTTGACCCGTAATATTAGGCGGCGGCATAACTATGGTGAAAGGCTTGCCATTTGGATTTACCTCCGGTTTAAAATAGCCATTTTTTTCCCACATTTCATAAATTCCGGCTTCAACCTTCGACGGATCGTAATTTTTACTGAGTTCTTTCATTGTTTGTCCTTTCTGATATGAGATGGTCCATTTAAATAAAAAACCGCCCCTTTAACGGGACGGATAACTCCGCGGTACCACCCGTTTTAATTCGCGGTGAATTCACTCATCGGCTTAACGCGCCCGAAACGCTGTGGAAACAGAAACTCATGTGCGACGTTCGGTATTTATATGCGCAGCTCTTTCAGCTATTGAGCTTCTCTCTTTTGCATATTCGATACTTACTCTTCACAATCAACGTTTTATTATTAATTCTTTAAAATTATACAAAACAGCTATGTAATTGTCAAGATTTATTGTTGCATACGTCATATAAAAAGGGTATAATCAAAGCAGCTTTTATAACATAAAATAATTTAGGCGCTTATTTTTAAGTCGCACTCACTGCTAAGGTATATCGAATTTATGAAGAGAATGTTTCTGCTTTTGTTGAGCTTATTTATCATTATCGCAGCTTTGTCCGGCTGCGGTAATGCTGTGTCTCTGAATGACCGTTCGGAGGTTTATAATTTTGATTTCGGATATTATTTCTACATACCTAAGGAATATGAAGATAAAATTTCGGAAATATCTGTGGGTAATACCACTATAGTTCAATATACCGAGCAGGTCATGCTTATGGTACAAGCGGAGAACTATTATAACTCTTTGTCAAATCAAGAGAAAAGTGAGCATTCGCGCAGCGAGTATTCCTACGGTTCGGAATTATTTGATTCGACTTTCAACAATACCGACTATATGCTTGAATATTTCGAAAAACATATACAGTCCATAGTAGCATCAAAACGAATAACGCAGTTGTCTGTACAGGAAATAAACGGGTCTGCCTATTGGGTATGCGATTATGAATTGTTTGACCAAAAGGTAAACACGACGACTCTCGCTACCGAAGAGATATATAAGGGCGAAGGTAAGATATATTTCCATATTAATAACGGGATAATATATCTTATAACCGTATCGGCAAACGATGTGCATCTTTCATCGCTCCCCGATGCGCTTAATTTCATCGAAAATTATCATATAGGTACTAAAAGTAATAATTTGATATTCTATATATGGCTCATAATAGGCGTACTGATAATAGTAACGCTCGTATGGGTATTGAAGAGTTTTGTTACAATAGAGCTTGAAGACGTAACTGCGGAAACCGCTACACTACAGCTCGACACGATAAAGGAGATGTTCAAGGACAGCCGTTATTATTCACTGAACTCGGGACATGACAACGAACTTTTGTATTATCGCCTTGATACGATATTGGAAAGAAACGACGAAGAGTCATTTGATATGGATGCGAGAATCGAGCAGAATAAAATAGTCATGAAAAAGCTTGATGAATTGCTTGAGGCGCAATATGCTACGGAACAAATGGCGGGCAAGAGTCAATTTTACGGTGATGCATTATTCTATCTCGATGAGATACTCGGGAGAGTTGAAACTGATGTAAAAACAGCGCGCCCGATAGAAAGAAAAGAGGAAATATCACAACCCGGTGTCGATTTTGAAGACACTATACCCATTCGCAAAGATATTAATGAAGCTGTAGTAAACGAAGAGACATGCGTTAATAATAAAAGCGAGGATAATCCGAACGCTTTAAAGCAGTTGATAAAGAAGACTGAAAACGGCATAATGAGTAAACTGAAAAGCTTTAAAGATTCGTTGAAGTCTAAATGCGACGAACGCAGAGAAAGAAAAATAAACTTAGAAAGCAATGGTATAGGGCAAGCGCCATCTCTTTCGGATATACCGGATAAAAACGAGATAAACGATGAAAACCATGATATCAATACAATATTGGATTCTATAATAAGGGGAGAAAAGCAGTGATATTTACAAAATATCACTGCTTCAATTGCCTGAAAGCTATTATTTCGTCATTTTAAAGAGTAATTAATGTTTGAAAAAGTAGCACTTTGAAGGTGTTGCTTTTTTACTGATATGGAGGATATCTATGTATGATATTATAATAATAGGAGCCGGCTGCGTGGGTTGTGCAGTGGCGCGAGAACTATCGAAATACAAGCTTTCGATAGCGGTGCTTGAAAAAGAAAACGATGTATCCTGTGGAACCTCAAAAGCTAACAGCGGTATAGTACACGGAGGTTATGATGCAACTTACGGCAGTTTGAAAGCACAGCTTTCCGCAAATGGTAACGCTTTGTTCTCGGACTTGTCGGAAGAACTCGATTTTTCCCTTGACAGATGCGGCTCATTTGTTCTTGCATTTTCGGAGGAAGAGGAAAAAACAAATCTCAAACTTTATGAGAATGGCAAGAAAAACGGTATTGAAAGCATAAGCATTGTTGATAAGGATTTTATTCTCAAAAAAGACCCTTATGTAAGTTCGGATGTACAAAGTGCTCTGTATTGTGAAAGCGCGGGTATAATCAGTCCTTATGAATATACGGTAGCTCTCATTGAGAACGCCGTAGCAAATGGTGTGGAGCTTTACAGAAATATTGAAGTTGCTGCCATAAAAAAAGAAAGCGATATATTCAGAGTACAAACAAATAACGGTGAATATGAAGCTAAAATTATTGTTAATGCTGCGGGTGTGCATGCGGATGATGTTTATAATACAGTGGCAAAATCTTATTTTGAGATAGAGCCCATACGCGGCGAATACATGCTCTTTGATAAGAGTGAAAGTTATAAAGTAAACAGCGTATTGTTTCAGGTTCCCTCGGGAGGTTCCAAAGGAGTACTTGTTTCTCCGACGGTGCACGGCAATATGTACGTAGGTCCGAGTTATGATAGGGCAGACAATAAGGACGATGTAACCACTCATTCCGAAGTATTGAACGAAATATACACAAAGGCTATAAAAAGCGTTCCCATAATAGATAAAAGTAAAGTTATTACGCAATTTGCGGGAATGCGTGCAGTAAGCTCAAACGGGGACTTCATAATAGAAGAAAGTGAAGTAAAAGGATTTATCAATGTTGCGGGAATATGTTCGCCCGGTTTGAGTACTTCTTATGCTATAGCTCTCAGAGTAAGAGATATAATAGATGGTATCCTTCCTTTGAGCTTTAATAAAACATATAACAAATACAGGCAAAAACCACCTGTGTTAAATGAAATGACGACTGGCGAAATTAACGACCTTATAAAGAAAGATCCTGCGTACGGCAGAATAGTTTGCCGCTGCGAAAAAATAACCGAGGGGGAGATTGTAGCTTGCGTGACGGGGAATGTGCCTGCTTATGACACAGACGGGGTAAAACGCAGAGTACGTGCGGGTATGGGTCGCTGTCAGGGAGGGTTTTGCTTGCAAAAGGTAATGGATATTCTGTCCAAACAACTGGGTCGTGATATTTCCGATATAACAAAAAACGGCGTAGACTCGTATATTATAACGGGTGAGCTTTTTAAATAATAGGTGAAAACAGATGAATAAAAAATTTGATATTATAATTATCGGAGGCGGACCAGCGGGAATGGCGGCGGCACTGTCGGCATACAACGAGGGCGTTCAGAGTATAGCGGTCATAGAACGAGACAATAAACTCGGCGGCATACTTAACCAATGTATTCACAATGGATTCGGACTTCATCGCTTTTCCGAGGAGTTGGCAGGCCCCGAATATGCAAACAAAGATATAACGGCTTTAATTGACACTCCTGTGGAAATATTGACAAATACCACGGTGCTTACAGTAAGCAATGAGAAAAAAATAACATGTATAAACGATACCGAAGGACGTTTTGAAATAAAAGCAAATGCTATCGTTTTGGCTATGGGATGCCGCGAACGCCCAAGAGGGGCATTGAATACTCCAGGAGGAAGATGTTCCGGAGTGTTTACGGCAGGTTGTGCGCAAAAACTTGTAAATATCGGCGGATATAGTGTAGGCAAAGAAGTGGTAATTCTCGGTTCGGGAGATATAGGACTTATTATGGCGCGCCGAATGACTCTCGAAGGTGCTCATGTAAAAGGAGTATTTGAAATAATGCCCTATTCAAATGGACTGAAGCGAAATATTGTGCAGTGTCTTGACGATTACGGAATACCGCTTACGACAAGCTGTACCGTTACGCAAATACACGGAGACAGACGTCTCGAAGGAGTAAGCGTGGCGATGGTGGATGAAAAACTGCAGCCTATAGAAGGCAGCATGAAATATATTGAGTGTGATACGCTTCTTCTTTCGGTGGGGCTTATACCTGAAAATGAACTATCCGCGGATGCAGGCATAGCCCTTGACAAAAGAACCAAAGGCGCAGAGGTCAATCAATACAGACAGACCAATATAGAGGGAATATTCGCTTGCGGCAACGTTTTGCACGTACATGATCTTGTTGATTATGTTTCCGAAGAAAGTTTCACGGCAGGGAAGTCGGCGGCATTGTACGTAAAAGGAAAAAGATTTACTGAGAAGGACATAGAAGTTATTAATAAAGACGATATATCTTATACCGTACCTCAATATTTGAATACCGATAGTTTGGATGAAGATATACGCTTCTACATGCGAGTAAAGAATGTTCTTGAAAATAAGAATATCGTTGCTCTTTTGAACGGGGAAAAAATAGCGGTCAAAAAGCAAAAGAAGTTTTTGCCCGGAGAAATGATCGATATAATCATATCAAAGGAAAAACTCAATGGTGAAAAAGGAGTGCTTGAATTTCGTACGGTTGATAATATGAAATAAATCGGTTTGTTACAATTGTATATACGGAGATGAAAAATGAAAAAAGATTTGACTTGTATAGTATGTCCTACAGGCTGCTCCATAACAGTCGAGTTGAACGCCAAGAATGAAGTTGTTTCCGTTGTGGGTAATTCCTGCAAGCGGGGAGAAAAGTATGCCTCCGAAGAGGTAACCGCTCCCAAAAGAACAGTTACCGCGTTGGTTCGTGTAGAAAACGGTGAAACAAAAGTGACGTCGGTTAAAACCAGTACGTCAGTTCCTAAGGAAATGATATCTTCAATAATCGAGAAAATCAATTCCGTAAGCGTAAAAGCACCCGTGCATATCGGTGAGATAATTCTTTCCGATGTAATGGGTACGGGCGCCGATGTAGTAATAACGCGACAAGCATAAAGTAAGTATGAAAATCGGTATTATAGATATAGGCTCAAATACAATAAAGGCTTTTGTATACAGCTATGACGTAAACACGACGACAACGCTTGATTCGCGCCATTATTACGCCATGCTTTATTCCTACATCGAAAACGGAATTATAAATCAAAAAGGGCTTGAGATAATAAGAAAATATGTGTCTGAAGCTTTTTCGTTTTTGTGTGCAAATAAATGCAGCAATATACATATTTTTGCAACTTCGGCAGTGAGAGATTCCTCCAATAAAGAGGAAATAAAAAGTATTATTTATGATAAAACAGCTTTAGAACTCGATATACTGACTGCTGATGAAGAGAGTGAATGCGATATAATCAGTCTGAGACGTGAGATAGGCGCAGGCAATGTTTGCGGCGTTGATTTGGGCGGGGGAAGCGCTCAGATATTTGTATTAAACCAAAGAGATACACTTTGCTCCCATAGTTTTCCGCTAGGCGCACTGAGAATGAAAGAGATGTTCGTTTCACACGAGTATCCCGATGAAATCGAAATTAAAGCTATAATGAAACACACAAGAGACCAATTGCATGTATTTTCCGATTATCGCTTTGAAGTGATTCATGTTATGGGAGGAAGCGCGTATAATATAAAGAAACTTACGGAATTGATATATTGTGAGGATAAGGTATCGACCGTTGTATTAAATAAGATGCTGTATAGTTTACTTGAAATGAATAATAAAGAATCGTTTCTGAAAAAACATGCAGGTAAAAGAGCCCTTACGGTAATGCCCGCCATAGCGGTGCTGCTAGGTATAGCCGAAGTGTTTGCGGTCAATGAATATACAGTACATTCAAATGGTGTGAGGGAAGGGTATTTAATAAAAAAAATCATAAAATAAAAGACGATATTTAGCAATAAGAAATAAGTGTGGTAAAATTTAATAAAGCATAACATAACAAAGAAATTCATGAGGGCAAAATGAAGACACTTGCAAACAGCAGATTGTTTTTAGCATGCATATTATTTAATATTATATGTTGTTTGATTTTGCTTTCGGAGGGTTATACGCTTTTGGGATTGATCGTTTTGACAGCAGGTATCGTTTTGTGTGCATTTTTTACATTGCGTATTTGGCGCAATAAAGAAGCTGTTGCAAAAGGCGGCGATAATGAAGATGTGTGTTCGTATGCGTCTTATTTGAAGACAAGCAGGAATGAATGGTTTGATATGAATACATCTATGCTTGTAAACCAAAGCATCATCATGATTGCGTTCAGAATAGTGCTCACACTATCGCTTATCGTAATCAGCATATCTTCGCTGGTGTTTGACCATATTTCATATTTCCCGAACGACATCATATTTGACAAGCTTATGTTTGTCACGATCATTGTTTTCGCTGTAATATATCTTATATTCGGTTTCAGATTTTGCGCTTTTCCCGCATTCGTAACGTATGCTACAATAATGACTGCATATTTCTTGCATCTTACTTACCACAATGCTTTGAAAACAGGTATTTATCATAATTTGCTGACATATTTTTTGATAGCAGCGTCTTTTTCGTTTGTATTTTTTGGCGCATATATTTATTACAAAAAAAATGTTTATTATAACAATATAGAGAAATACGAAAGAGATGAGGCTTGTTACGGAGTCGACCTGTTTCTCAATCTTTTTTCACCGATAACCGATTATGATATTATGCTGCGCTATGAAGTATGTTTTATGCCCATACAGGAATATGCGTTGGATGATTATATAAGACGTGTAATCAAACTTGCACACGAAAATGATGTTGTGTTTGCAGGATATGAAAAACCTAATGACAGTGATTCATATTACTTTTGTTTTTATTTGGGAAAAGATACTAAACCACTCTTTGATATAGCTTTCAAATTATTTACCGAAAAGGAAAATGTGCAGATATGCGGCAGCGAGAAAAACAAAGATGCCGAATGGAAAAAGTATGCCGCATTGTATCCGAGCAACAGCGAGTTATGTGAAATAATCAGCAGAAAACATATAGAGAATCTATTCATTGGCGGAGCAACTTTTGACAGGGAATATGAACTTTCGTTTTTTGTTAATTTCAGTAACAAAGCCGATCCTGTTGAGTTTGAAGAACGTATAAAATACTTTGGATTTAATCTTATTTATGCTTCATATTGTGAGGGCGAAGGTCTTTCCTCCGAAGATTGTTATTATGTAGGAGAATATGCAACAAAATCATTCATATCGGTACGCAGGCTTGAATACCTCAATAGCCTTTTACTGCGTGAAGCGCAGGAATTCGGAGCTGTCTATCTCGGTGAATGGGAAGTAGAGTATGAACATTTAAATTAACTCAGTAGAAAAATCCGGTGTGAGAATTTTTATATTCCGAAATACGTTCTTTGTAAGCATCCATACTTTCATTTTCAAAAATAAGTTTTGGGTTTTTCACACCTAATTCATATAATAATTCAATCGTAAAATATGGGTTTAGAATAAGTAACGGACCGATGACATAGGTTGCATGAAAATTATTTTTTCTCAAACCTTCTTTTTTTGTGTTTTTGTTAAAGCCTACGCCTTTTTCAGTAATAAAAAGCGGCGAAATATTATCATCCGAATAATACGAATAGGTGAATTGGCTTTTGTACCCAACGATTTCCGTATTATTAAATTTCCCCAAATAAAGAGAATTGTATCTGTTCATCATGTCTCGACGCGTTGTAATGGGAAATATATGCAATCCTTTTGTATAAGTACCGTCAATATCGATTATTCCACGTCCGAAAATTTCCAATGCATTTCCGGTTATAAGAAAGTGGGTGTCCCTTTCTATCAGTTCCGATATTCTGTCTTTATAAGCGGAAAGCTCGTTAATGACCATTAATTGAGCATCTTCCGTCATGCTGCCCATATATATAAGGTCCACATCATTATCGGCAAAATACGGACGTTCGTTTATATGAGTTTCTTTAATTATCGTATTCTCTATTGAACCTTTTATATATCTGATATTTCCCAAATCGCCATACAAATTGCATATTTCGGGGAACAGAATTTCAATCAACAACATTTTGTTTTTCTTTCCTTTATATATTTTGCGGTCTTAACAGCAACTTTATTGGCCAATTTGATCGAATCCGTACCGAAAAGCACATAGATGTTATCCATTTTAAAGTAACGCAGATATTCCGGAGAATCGAGTTCATTCTGTGTGCACTCAACCTTATTTTTACTCACTCCTGCCAGAAGAAGACGTAAATAATAATCCTTTGCACGAGGCCCTGTCACCACTATATTTTTGATGCTGTCGTCGTTTAAAAATTCGAAATCGCAGTCGTACAGCCAACATGTATTTTCCGACCAATGCTTTGCATCGTGTAGGTTGCTCATCATCATTATTATTTCTTTGTCTCCGGGGGTTTGTTTAATATAGTCAAATACCCTTGAGCATGCAAAGGCATTTCTGTCTTTGGCCATTTGTGAGGTGATTGTAATATCGTCTATTCTTTCGGTATGATATCGGCTATCCACTATTTTTATCTTTTCCAGTAATCTCGCTAAAATATTATGGGAATAGCCAATTTCTCTGAACAAAGCTATTACCGCTACCATATTATAAATATTGAACACGCTGTCATTAAGCAGTTTGTAGTTTCCGCAGGAGCCTTTGTCTTTAATAGTAAGTGTTTTTGTCGCCAAATCGATAGTGCATCCCTCGAAGTCGTATTTTGGTGAACAGTAGCCGCAATGAGGGCAATATGCTTTGCCTATATGGTGGTAACGCAAATATTCATAGTTCAGTTTAGTATGGCATTTAGGACAAATTTGCAAATCATTTATGAGATTATTGCATTCTGTAATATCGGTTTCCATTTTCGAAATGCCGAAATAAGCACGTTCATTATCTTTGCATATATTTGAAGATATTAAATCGTCGGCATTCAATATAAGTTTTGTGGTTTTGGGTATGCTTTTGTCAAGAATTCCCGCAATGTATTCAGGGTGTCCGTTTCTCATTATCGAGTCTCTCGATAAATTGGTGATTATCAAATAATTAGGCAGTATATGTGGATAAATTTTCACAGATGAACGTTCGTCTATTTCAAAAACACCCGTTTCATACTTGCATTTCCCAAATATGTTACAACCGTTTATAAGGCTTGTTGCAATCCCGGTGACAGTGTTAGAGCCTAGTCTGTTTTCGATGCATGATACGCCGTTATAGTGCAACATATCGACTATAATGTTTGTTACGGTGGTTTTACCGTTTGTTCCCGTAATTCCTATGATTTTTTGTGGTTTGTCGATATGCTTTATAAAATCGGGGCATATTTTCAAAGCAACAACTCCTGGGAAGTCGGTGGCGTTATGTTTAGTTATTTTCAGTACAAGCTTTGTAAATTTTGCGCCCCACAAAGCTATATGATATTGTATTTTTTTCATGGTTTCTGCTCCGTTGTTATTAATATTTAAATTCCGGTATTATCTCTTTTATTTTTGGTATTATTCCTATTCCCATAGGAGTTTGTCCAGGAAGTTGCCAAAAGTCATGCGCGCAATAGTTGTTGCCTTCGATTATTGCAGGTCCGTTTGGCGTTACTTCAATATCCCAACCCACATACCTTATCTGCGGAACCTCATGTGCTGCTTGTAAAGCAAGCTCAACTGCTTCTTTTACCATAGGTACTTTCATGCCTATAAGCTTTATGTGCGAATAAGGATGTTCTGTGAAATGCTCTCCTATAGTAGTATCACCTGAATGTGCAGGATACATAAAGATGCCGGAGATAATATCCACGGGACCATGGAGTCCGTAATTATCTACAATTCTTCCGTTATTGCCCATTTTAAAAACGACATAAATGCAGTGCGCGTGTCCTTTGGAATCAATCAAGGTGATTATGCGCAGTGTGTTTACGGATAAAGGATATATCTTATTTATCTCAGGGTGATTTCTTATAACTTCTTCAAGCGTTGCGAAGTTTTTTTGTTTAACATAGTCATAAAAGGAATCTTCGCTCGAAAAATCAGCAGTCTTGAGTTTTTCACAACCTATGCCACAGCTTAGATCTTTCATTTTTGCGAAAATTTCCTCATGAGTCCTGAAAAAAGAAATAACGTCTTCTTTTGCAGCTTCTGACATGTCGATATACTCTCTGCCAATGTAAGACTTAAACTTCTTGTTGAATTCATCCTTATTGTCAAAAAAATGAGAATAGTTACTGTCATTTAGCTGCATTATGAGTTTTTTGCTTCTGAATCTGGTTAAATACGTATTTTTTTGGCTATGTGATAAATTCCAAAATTCAAATATAACGTAGTCATAATAACCCGATCCATACAGAAAAAAAGAAACTGCCATATCAAAAGCGATGAATAGTATGCTTTTAGATGAGCGTTGATGCGCTGTACAGATTTGAGCTTTCAATTTTTTGATATTTGCATTCTTTACTACTCTAATCATATAATTAAGTCTGTTTTCCATTGTCATCCTTGGCATTTTATAAATATTAATTGAAATCTCATAGGCATCAATTAATAGTATTTCTCAAATGTGAAGGTTGTATGACCTATTTATGTAATTTGAAGGGATTGTATAAGTCGAAAACGGACATAATTGTTACGGAATAAAAAAACCGCCATGTGCGTATGCAATAATAAGAAGCGCTACGCTCGACGGTTTTTTTATAAAATTATAATAAGTTAACAGCTATTATCCGAGGTTGGATATTATGAAATTGAAAAAATCATCTTCATATTTATGCAAAACCTCAGCTTCTTTAAGATCGGCAATTTCGGGATGAGACTTAATATAGTCCTCCCATTTTGTATATGCCTTTGACTCAATAGGTATGCTTTTCATTGACGCTCCTCCTAATATACTCCGTATTCTCTGACTGTGTCGAGTACGGCTGTAAGATTTTTAAGTATCGGATCCCTGAATGAGAAAATGCTTTTATCCAAATTGAATATGTAACCACCGCCCGGTGCGAGGGTATCGATAAGCTTCTTCGCATAGTCGATACATTCTTGGGTTGTACCTGTCTGCAAAAGAGTCAGCGGGTAGAAGCCTGAGAGTATATGTTCATTTCCGACTTTTTCTTTTGCGATTTTCGCATCGCCGAATTCAAACTGCATTTCCGTGCGGTCTGTGCACTCTGCAAGATAGTCAATGTGGGGCATCCAGTCTGCTTCAACAAACATCTTAACGCCTGCGCCGCTTTCAGAAAGCAGTTTGAGAAGTGCTGTATATGTCGGAGCGTAAAATCTTGCAAATGCCTTATGGTTCATATAAGGCGCCATGTGCAGGGGTATGAAGGTTCTGAAATATCTGCTCGATTTAGGTGAGATGCCTTTTTTGTGAAGTAGAGGAATAAGCGCTTCGCATGCTGCTTCTACCTTTTCGGGTATGCGGCGAATGTCCTTCATGGCTTCGGGGAAAGACCTCAAATGGTCGGCGAGACAGTCAAAAGGAGCCAAAGTAGCGCCGCCGTATGATATAGGGGCATACCCGTATTTTTCAATCATCGCGCCCTGAGTTGCGCCTGCTTTTGCCATATTTTCATTTTTTGACAGTATGCCTTTTGTGAGAGCTTTACTGCTTTCAAAAGGCGAGGCATTAAGTGCGGGGTACATTCTCGGCATCAACTTTGTGCAAAGAAAATAATAAGGATCCTCAATAAATTCGTCATATTCATCGGCGTACAGCGTAATTACGTCGGGATGCTGTACTGTTCCGTCAGCACCCATTTTAAAGATCGCAGATTCAAGTATTTGGTCGGGAATGGGTATATGACCCGACATATTGACCGGAGATTTGTCTGTTTTTACGTTCTTGCATACTGCATCAAAGAAATCCGGGTAAGTATCCAGATTCCATAATGCCTTTCTTTTATCAATCTGTAGAAGATCGATACCTCCATCCCAGTTCACACTGATCTCAATAGGTACTCTTTTGGGGATTTTGCCGTCGTAAACGTCTTGGAAAATTTGCGTTCTTTCGGCTTGAAGTTGTTTTAGATCACTCATATCGGTTACCTTCCTTAATTAAAATAGATTGAACTTATAAACATACAGATTAGCAGCAATTATAATTATACTAAAATAAACCCAAAATGGCAATATAATCTGAATTAAATATAATAATATCGATTTATTATTTAGAATTTATTTATGAATTATATAAAAATCAGCAAGAGCGTAAATACGCTGTTACTGACTAATATGTTTCAGGATTATGTTGTATGTTCAAAAAATTACGAGTAAGAGGTGTAGGGAATAAAATTAAGAGTAATAAACTTTAAGGAAGAGTAAATTACCGGCTTATGATTTTTCGTCTTTCTTTGACGCGTTAGGAGAGTAAGTGAGCATCTTTCCTTCAGACCAAAGCTTTTCCAATGCATAGCGTTCACGCTCTTCTTTTACAAAAATATGCAATATTACATCGGAAAAGTCCATTAGTATCCAACGTCCTTGCTCTGCACCTTCTATCCCTAAAATGGATATATTATTTTCTCCGCATTTTTCATGGATAAAATCCGCGATGCTTCTTGCATGTCGTTCGTTTAAAGCTGTGCCTATAATAAAAGAATCCATATCTACGGCAATATCATACAGGTTTATTTGTTTAATATTGTCAATACTCTTTTCATCGAGCCATTCCATAAATAGTTTTGTTTTTTCTGATGTATCCAAATTATTTCTCCGTTTATTTACTTTTACTGTCGTTCGAATTATATCATAAAAAGGGATATTTTATACATGAAAAGCGAGTAATTTAAATCTGTATTCACTGAAGGCATACTATCGGCATATCATGATAATATGAAAAGAAGACGCAAAAGAAAAAGTAAATATATAAATTCGGTATGTGAACCTTGCGGAAAGATATCGGAAATATCAAAGCTTGTAGAAGACAAAACAAATATAGTAATAGATGTGCGCAGTGTTAAGGAATATGAAAAATTTCACGTGAAAAATACGCTCAATGTACCTCTCGCTAAAATTGAGGAGTTTATTAAAAGCGGCAAATTGAGTCATTACGCCAATATATACAGTTTATGCTACAGCGGAGAAAGGGCAAAAAAAGCATGCGAGAAATTGCACGGGGCAGGTTTCGGCAATTCTGTATGTTTAGGGGGAATAATTGATATCTCAGATGAAAATACGGTTTTTATTTGATTAAAATTTGATGATGTTCTTCAAAGCGTGGTATATGAATGTTATAATAGCCGAAAACGATACCCTAAACATACGCGCATGATATAATACTTTTATGCAGTATTGTTATCGATTCGGAGGGAATAATGTTACGTAAAATATCAATCTCACTGTTAGCTCTTATAATGCTTGCTTCTATATGTATTTGCTCGGTAAGTCCAATAGCCGATAGTGTGTTTAATAATGCCGATATAGTTTATGCAGAGCAAGACGGCTCGGAAGGAAATGAAGGTGGTTCATCAACGGAAAACGGCGGTAACGGCGAAGACCCCATGGAGGGCACAACGCCCTCACAACCTGTTATAACCACACCGAAATTGACGGGAGATCCAAAGCAAATATTGTCCGATCCGAATTTTGATTTAAATACAGTAGATCCTGCGGTGCTGAAAGCATGGTACGAGTCTGCGGTTAATATACCCGATGCAGCTTTAAACAAAGCACTTCAAGACGCTACAGGTCTATCTACTGTTACCGTAGAGTCGATGTTGGGACTTTCGGGCACTGTTAATTTGACAAACATGGGAATAACGACTTTAACGGGTATGGAATATGCTATAAACGCCAAAAGGATTTTGTTAAGCAATAATACCGTGGTTTCACTTGACCAATTGAAAAATCTCTCTCATCTCGAGTATCTCGATTATTCAAATAACAGCGTAAAAATGGTGCCATCGTGGATATTCACATTGCCGAATCTTACGTTTGTAAACGGTTCGAATAACGCTTCAACGGCAATGCAACAGGCATCTACTGCGTCGAGTGCGTTAAAGGAATTATACCTTGAAAACAATGCTCTGACTTCAATTCCCGATATTTCATTTTGCTCTGAAATGACGTCTTTGTCGTTTACCAATAATGCTCTGGCGGCTTTCCCGACGACGATTCTGTCGTTGCCGAAGCTTTCCACTTTATACTTATCGGGAAACAAGATTACCGAAGTGCCGAATCTTTCATCACTGGGTAATCTCACAGTATTGAACGTTGAAAAGAATTTTCTGACCGCATTTCCCGAAGGGTTGGAAAATATGGCAAATTTAAAGCAGTTGTCGCTGTCGTGTAATGCAATAACTTCAATTCCCGACGCTATTGCCAATATGCCAAATTTGACTACTCTGATAATATACGGCAACGCAATAACAGTACTTCCCGAATCCTTGAATTCATCGAAACTTACTGTTTTGGATATCGGGCTTAACGATATAGATTTGAGCGCAAACGAGGCAATGATAAAATCCCTTACTGATAAATTGGATTCGTTTTATTATAAGCTTCAAAAGCCGAATTTTAAACTTACGCTCGTAGAAGATAAAGCTGCACCCGGAGGCAAGTTGGTATGGACGGGCGTAGGTGATATGAAAGAGGACAATGAAGGTTATTACAGCGTTACGAAAATAGTAATTGAGCGTAAGGAAGAAACCATTACGGAGGAAGATAAAAAAGAACCTTCTGCCGATGGAAATAACACTGATGCAGCAACGGATAATACGAATACAACAACCACTGATGATGATAATTCTGATATTATTAATAATGATGCTAAACCCGTTATAACAGTTTTTGAACAAATTGCCGAACTTGAACCCGGTAAATCCGAATACATTGATGAAAAGGCCGATGCAAAAACCAATTATACATATAGAGTGACCGTTTATATACATGGAAAGTATATGGATAATTATGAATTTGATATAAATGGTTCTAAAACGATAAACACCAAAGACATGATTAAACAGAGCAATACAAAACTGATACTTTTTATTGTCGGCGGCGTTCTTCTTGCAGCGCTAATTGCAGGCGGTGTCGTATTCTTCCTTAAAAGGCGTCAAAAAGACGGCAACAAAACCTCTAAGACCGGAGCGCCTCTTAAAAAGAAGAACGGCAAAAAAATAGTAAAGACCAAGAAAAAGAAAAATGATGTTGAAACGGATGTTGATGAAGTAGTTTCAGAAGACCTTTCCGCTGAGGATCCAATCGAAAGTATCGACGATATAAAACGAATATTGGCTGAACGACAAAAAAATGCAGAACAGAGCGAAGCTCAAACTGTGTCGGATGAGCCGGTAGAAGCGAAAAAAAATGAAAATAAGCCTGCAAAAAAAGTCAAGAAGCATAAGAGCATTATTTCCGATTGGGATGATGACGATGATATAGAGGCGGAGCTGAATAAAATAATTTATAATGACAGTGATGATGAATACAAATAAATAAGAAAAGAGCGGATGCTAACATCCGCTCTTTTTCTATCTATTACAATCTTTTAGTTGTTATTATAGCTTCATGACCGTTTATGGATATCTTTTCACCGTCATTTTTCGATAGGTTCAGTTCAACGCTCAAAGTTTCTTTTTTGATGTATTCATCAAAAGCTCGTACTGCATCGTTGATATCATCGTCGGCTTGTACGTACAGTTTTATCCTGTCTGCAACTTCATAATCATGAGCTTTTCTCATCTGCTGAACTTTTGAGATTATCTCTCTTGCAAATCCTTCGTCAATGAGCTGCTTGGTTAGCTTGGTATCAAGTATGATAAAAAGATTATCCTGCATTTGAACGTCGAAGCCCTCTTTGGCGTTTATACGAATATCAAGCATATCTTTTGAAATATTAATATCGTCATCCTTCAATGTTACAGCTACCATTTGTTGCGTATTCAAGTCGGATATAAGCTTCGAAGTATCGCAGTTTTGCAGATATGAACCGAGTTCTTTTACCCGTGAACCGAGTAATTTTCCGCAAACTTTAAAGTCGGGCTTTATAGTGAAATTCATAAAGGAAGACAAGTTTTCCTCAAAGAGTACCTGTTTTACGTTCAATTCTTCCATTATCAGCTCAGTAAGTTCGCCTATGGTTTCCTTGAGCGCTGAGTCAATAATGGCAGAAGATAGCGGTTGTCTTACTTTTATTTGAGCTTCTTCTCTGGCACTTCTTCCGATACTGACAAGCGTTCGAACCGTATCCATTTTATATTCCAAAGGTTGGTTTATCAGTTTTTTATTGCATGTCGGGTAATCGGATAAATGCACAGAATTTTCATGTGTGAGATCTCTGTATATCTCTTCGGTGATGTAAGGTGCAAAAGGAGCAGCAAGTTTACATACGCCGCAAAGTACGGTATATGTTGTTGCGAAAACCGCTTTTTTACTGTTTGTCATGCCGCTTTCCCAAAAACGCCTTCTGTTTCTTCTTATATACCAGTTTGAGAAGTCCTCATTTACAAATTCCTGTATCGCTCTGACCGCCTTTGTAGTATCGAAAACATCCATATTGGCAGTTACATCTCGTACAAGTGAATTGTATTTTGAAAGAAGCCATTCATCTATCTCTTCTGCATAAGAAACACCGTCGGAGAAGTCATTAGGTTCTATACCATCGGTGTTGGAATACAAGGCGAAGAAGGAGTATAAATTTTTCAGTGTACCGAAAAATTTACTGATCACTTCTTTCAGTCCGTCTTCATCAAATTTTGTCGGAGTCCATGCCGGTGATACGTACAGCAAGTACCAACGCAGCGCGTCAGCTCCGTATTTATCGAATAATTCAAACGGATCAACTGTATTTCCTCTTGATTTAGACATCTTTTGTCCTTTGGCGTCAAGGATCAAATCGTTGACAAGAACATTTTTATAAGGCGCTTTGCCTGTAAGGAAAGTGCTTATTGCAAGCAAAGAATAAAACCAACCTCGCGTTTGATCGATGCCCTCACAGATAAAATCGGCGGGGAATTGATCTTTAAAAATATCTTCGTTTTCAAACGGATAATGATATTGCGCAAAGGGCATAGAGCCGCTGTCGAACCAACAGTCGATAACGTCTTTGGCACGTGTCATAGGTTTGCCGCATTTTGGGCATTTGATGTGTATTTCGTCAACATAAGGTCTGTGCAACTCTATTGTTGCATCTATTTTTTCTATCGACTTTTTAGCAAGCTCCTCTCTAGATCCGATAGTTTCGATGTGAGAACATGAACATTTCCAAATATTTAAAGGAGTGCCCCAGTATCTGTTTCGGGATATAGCCCAGTCTTTTAAGTTTTCAAGCCAGTTTCCAAAACGTTTTTCACCCACAAAATCAGGGAACCAATTAACCGTGTTGTTTGCTGAAATAAGCTCTTTTTTATATTTTGTGGTTTTGATGTACCAACTTTGTTTTGCATAGTATAAGAGCGGAGTTTTGCATCTCCAGCAATGCGGATAGTTATGTTCCGTTTTCTGTTTTTTATATAGAATACCGTTTTCCTTGAGCCATACAATGATATCCTTGTCGGCGTCCATCACAAAGGAGCCCTTCCAAGGAGTCTGTGTATATTTACCTGTTTCATCGACCGGGTTGAGTACGGGAAGCGAGTATTTTTGTCCTACATTATAGTCGTCTTCACCGAAGGCAGGTGCAATATGAACTACGCCCGTACCGTCCTGTGTGGTCACATAATCGGCGCAGGTTACAAAAAACGCTTTTTGGTCGGTCGATACGAAGGGCATCAGCTGTTCATATTCTATATATTCAAGCTCATTACCCTTCATTTCCTCAAGTATTTCATATTCACCTTCGATTACGTTTGAGAGAAGTGCTTTTGCGAGAATATATGTGTGCTCGTTGCTTTTTACTTTAACATATTCAACTTCGGGGTGCACTGCAAGCGCTACGTTGGCAGCGAGAGTCCATGGAGTTGTTGTCCATACAAGGAAGTATTCATCGACGTCTTTTCTTTTAAAGCGCACATAAACGGTATCGGTTTTTATCATCTGATAACCCTGTGCAACCTCGTGAGAAGCAAGACCTGTTCCGCAACGGGGACAATAGGGAAGTATTTTGTGTCCTTCATACATGTATCCCTTATCGAAAAACTGTTTAAGTATCCACCAAACGCTTTCAATATAGTTATTGTCAAGTGTGATATAAGGACGGTCGAGATCGACAAAGTAAGCCATTCGCTTTGTCATCTCACGCCATAAGGCTTCATAAGTAAAAACAGACTCTCTGCATTGTTCGTTAAATTCCTTGATCCCGTATTTCTCGATATCTTGTTTGCCGCTCATGCTGAGCTTTTTTTCCACTTCAATTTCAACGGGAAGCCCATGCGTGTCCCAGCCCGCTTTTCTGACAACGCGATATCCTTGCATTGTTTTGTATTTATTAACGCTGTCTTTTAATGTGCGCGCTATTACGTGATGAATACCGGGACGACCGTTTGCCGTAGGCGGACCTTCGTAAAAAACGTAATTTTCTGCGCCTTCACGGCTGTCGAGAGTTTGCTTGAGAATGTCTATCTCATCCCAATAATTCGCAATCTCTTTTTCATTTGATGCGATGCTGTTTTTTGCCAATTCTTTAAAATACATATACTCCTCCATAAAACAATAAAAAAACGCCCCGTACAGGACGAAATAAATCCGCGGTACCACCCGTTTTGGCATAATGCCCTCTTTGTTCCTTTTAACGCAGGAGTGCGGAGCAGCTTACTGTCAGTTCAGCTCTCGGCTCGGAAGTGATTTTCCCATGCAGGCGCATAGTATCTGCTTTCAGCATGTGTGCAGACTCTCTGAGAAATGCTGCCATAGGTACTGTCTTCGTCATAACCGCTAATCGGTATTCTATCTTATGCGCTTGAAAAAGTCAATGCAAAGAAAGTTTATTCAAAGCATTTTATATAAATGACATCAACAATACTATAATGATTATTACAGGAAGAATATATGTTAAATATCCACGCATCCAAGAAGGCATACGTATTCCTTTGCCACTGTTAAGTTCGTTGCAATAATTATCCCATCCCCATCCGTAACGTTTGGTGCAAAACAAGACATAAAAGAGACTGCCGATCGGAAGCATGAGATTGGATACTGCAAAATCCTCAATATCCATTAAATTTTTTCCGAAAAGGGTGATATTGTTCCAAATATTGAGGCTGAATATGCATGGTAGAGACAGTACTAACATAAGTGCTATATTGATAAGAGCAATTTTTTTCCTGCTCAGAGTTGTAAGCTCCAACCAAAACGAGATTATATTTTCATATACGGCAATGACGGTTGAAAAGGCTGCAAATATCATGAACAGGAAAAAAAACGAACCGATAATTCGTCCTCCCGGCATGCTATTGAATATGCTCGACAGAGTAGTAAAAAGAAAGGATGCTCCAACGCTACCCGCATCTGCAGTTATTCCGTTATTGTATGTGAAACATGCCGGAAAAATAATCAACCCCGACAAAAGAGCTACCATCGTGTCGAGACCTGCGATGGTAAAAGCCTCTCCCAATAAGCTACGGTCCTTATCTATATAACTGCCGAATATAGCAATGGACCCTATGCCTATACTCAGAGTGAAAAACGATTGCCCCATAGCTGCCGATATTACTGTCCATACTCCTGCATTTTTCAGATTGCGCAGGGAAGGTACCAAATAAAAACGCAATCCTTCAGATGCGCCGGAGAGGGTACATGCGTAAATAGCAAGTCCCCCGATTAAAATAAAAAGTGTTATCATCATAAATTTTGTAATACGCTCTACTCCGTTTTGAAGTCCAAGCGCACATATTAAAAAACATATAAGTATAACTGCAAATGTGCATATAAGTTGAAGAGGTAAGTTGCTCACTGTAGCTCCAAATACATTTCCGAGTTCTTCGGAGCCGGAATAGTGCAAAATAGAACCGCCTGCGTATTTTTGAAAGTAAATAAGCATCCAACCCGATATAGTGGAGTAGAACATCATAAGAAGATAGTTTCCCGCAATCCCCAAGTATTTCATCAGATGCCATTTTTGTCCGGGCTTTTCAAGCACGTCAAAGGAAGATGCAATGCTTCGCTGACTCGCTCTGCCTACGGACAGTTCTGCAGTCATAATCGGAATGCCCAAAATAATGAGGAAAAGCAGATAGATTACTACAAATACAGCTCCGCCATAAGCTCCTGTTATTATCGGAAAACGGTATACGTTCCCGAGTCCTATGGCGCACCCTGCGGAAATCAAAATAAATCCCAGTCTGGATGAAAATTTTTCACGTTGTTTCATGGTTGTCTCTTTTCACCTTCATTTGCAATTATATTCATTTTTACGATTGCAATTTAAACATGCGCTTTATATACTACCAAACCAAACAAGTAAGAGCAATATTTATAGGATATTAAACTTTAAATAAAACCTTTTTTATCCATAAAAAAGAGAATATAGAGATACAGACAATGCAGAGTATGTTGTATTACAGTGGCATATATATGTGCTAATCGCTGTAAAAACTCAAATGGGGAAAACGGGCTTCGAGAAGTTTTTTAACTTCTTTAAAAAGCCCGTTTTTTGGTTTATTTTAAACGTATTTAGGGATTACTGTGCAAAAAAGATGTTAACTATTGGACACTATAAAATTAAAGTGATATCTAAGAAAACTTCATATTAAATATATTCTGTTACAGCATATCAGTACAAAAAGAGTTCGAATAGAGTTTTTTTGATTTTTTATGATGACATTTGTTTAACGGTACCAACGATGCTTTGACCGCGCAGCATGACCGGGTACTCATCTTTCTAGGACGAATAAAAGGTAAGTTTGTGCGGTGCGTAACCGACGGCTACCTCGCTGATGTTCTTGCCGCGCAAAGTTTTGTTGATCTGATGAAAATCTCAATCCAGCAGTGGTATAACTTGGAAATTATGTGCAGTCAGCACTTCCCGCGTATAGGAAAGAGTACTTGCGATGAGTTCTTCTTCAACGGAACACAGCCTGCTGGTGAACAGGAACATAGTCTCCGCCGTTTCGAGTATATCCTCCGCTGTCGGGCGATATTCTGTTTCTTCCAGCAGATCACGAAACAAACCCAGCCGGGCGTGCGAGTCAGCTGCAAAGATGGCGTGCGCTTGCCGTTCGTTTATTTTTCCCATTTTGATGTGGTTAGAATCAATAAAATAATTATAATATTGTTCTAC
>CAYTMY010000002.1:0-574 GCA_964439075.1 uncultured Lachnospiraceae bacterium
ATGAGGTATACAGGGGCGTTTGGCGCAGCAGCTTATAGTAGAGCTCCGCAAAAGGCGCCGTGGCTTTGGCAAGCCACCAGGGAAGTATCACCTTTACCCGTTTTTTACCCGTTATTTCATGCAATAGCTCGAGTATTTCCCTCACGCTGCAATAGCGGTTGGACAGTATATAACACTCCCCGCGCTTACCTCTGTCAACGCAGTTCAAAATACCGTTTGCCACATCGCGCACATCGACAAAATCATAACCGCCGTCCACTCCCGCGACAAGATTTCCCGAGCAATAATCGCGTATGAGCTGGCTGGTGTGTCCGTTGCAGTAATCATAAGGACCTATTATGCCCGACGGATGCACAATGCTTGCGTTAAGTCCGCTTCGGGCGGCCTCAAGCACGGCTCTTGTGGCGGCGGCTTTGGTTTTGGCATACAAACCGACCACCTTATCGGGGTCGAAATCCTCAGTTTCCGTTATCACTTCGCCATGAGGTTTTTCCGCTATAGCGTGAACGCTGCTTACATAGACAAGCTTATCGATATTATATTTTTTACACAGCTCTATTATATTTTTTGTGCC
>CAYTMY010000002.1:584-4429 GCA_964439075.1 uncultured Lachnospiraceae bacterium
TTACTTTTGTTACGATATCTTCATGTCCCGAGGATATTGTGACAAGCCCCGCAATATGGATGAGCACAATTTCCGCACCGCTCGGCAGATCGGAAAATAACCGTTCGAGACTTTCGATATCGGTTATATCGCCGTATATCTTTTTTGCGTCTTCGCTTAAATTGCAAGCAAAAGGGTCGCCTTCAAGCACAAACACCCTCGCCTGTTCTTGCCTGCGTTCAAGTTCTTTCATTACCGCCGTTCCAAGGTGCCCGCCGGCGCCCGTTACAAGAAACAATCTGTTCATAATACACCTCCGTATAAATGAATACACCAATATCAATTAAATGTAATTATGAACTTTTTTCGCACGGTTATTCTTAGCGGTACTTCCAACACATTTCGTCAAAATACTCTTTAAGCTCAAAACGCAGCGCATCCGGCTTTAATACTTCCGAGTACTTAGCCGTCTCGAAAGCCCATTTATGCACTTTGTCATAGTTCGAAACTATATCGAGCGTACAGTATTCTTCGTCGCTCTCCACTACCTTAAAATTATCTCCGAAGGTCTCGAGAGCGCTGTCCATTTTTTCTTTTTTCAGCTTGACTACAAAATCGCCCTCAACTCCGCCGTAACCCTCGATAAAGTCAGCTGCAAACTGCAATGGGTCGAAGCCTTTTTCATAGCCGAGAAGACTTTTGAGACGTGCTTGAGGCGCGTCTATTATTTCAAGCTCACTTATGAGCGCTACTTTATAGCAACTCATTACGGACTCCTCCGCAATGCTTGCCGCCAAATAATATTCGTTGTCTATATTAACGAGAGCGTGCGGCGTTACAGTAAGACGTGCATCGGAAATATGCACTATCTGTTTATTTTCATCTACGGTATCAATGGCAAAGCGCAACTGTTTGCGTTCATTGAACGCCGTTGCTATTATCTTGATATTTCCTAAAACTTTTTCTTTCGGGAAAGTGTGTTTGTTTATGATTCCACCGTAATATATTTTCCCGAGGCTCCAGTCGGTGCCGGTGTAATTGTTTAAAAGCGTGAGGATATGGTCGCTCTCCTCTCTGCTCGTATATTTCGAACACATCATGCCTTCCCAAAGAGTGAATACCTCATCCGAACTGAATTGCTTGTCTCTCAGATAATACGAATGCTGACCGTTCTCCTCGGAGGATACGAATTTGCAGCCGTACTCCGCCAAAACTTTTATGTTTCTCTTAACTGTCTGTTTGGAACACTGCGCTCCGAAATCTTTATTCATGAGTTCCAAAACATCGTTTAAGGTCAGCGAATGCTGCTCGTCGGAATATTTTCTGAATATATCAAGTATATAAAGCAATACCAATTTTTTTGCTATGGCAACTGCCTGATCAGTCGCGTCATCACCGTCTATAAGCGCTTGGGGCACTTGTATTATAGCCGTTTCTTCCGTCTCCGCATTCTTTTTTCTGCCGAAAGGTCTTTTCATATACAACTCCCTTTATGTCTTTTACATAAGGAGTATAGCATGTTTTCGTTACAAAGTCGATACAAAATCCTATTTATTATCAAACATCTGTTTTTTGGATAGCTCCGAATACAGGGAAACGTAGTTGTTATATCGCAGACCGCTTATCTGCCTACTTTCGACAGCGTTTTTCACTTCACAATCGGGCTCGCTTATATGCATGCAATTCTTAAAACGGCAGTCCGAATGCTCATAAAATTCGGGATAATATTGCCACAGTTCGTCGCAAGTAATTCCTTCAAGCTCAAAGCTCGAAAAACCCGGCGTATCGAGTATATAAGAACCGTTTCCGCAAACGGTAAGTTCCGTATGGCGGGTGGTATTTTTACCTCGTGATATCTTCTTGCTCAGTTCTCCCACCTCAAGCGAGAAATTCGGGCAGAGCAATTTTATCAGAGAACTCTTCCCCGCTCCGGAAACGCCGCGGACAACGCTGATATTGCCCTGCAATATTTTATGTATATCCTCGATGCCTTCACGGGTAATAACACTAGTGCATATCATCGCATCGCAACAATCTGCATAATGCCTTGCTATGTACTCGACTTCCTCCTCAGTGGCAATATCCCGTTTAGTAAGCACTATTATGCTTTTGAGAGAATTTTTCTTGTTGTCGATGAGCATTTTGTCAAGAAGATTATAGGATATATCCGGTTTTTTTACGGAGCACACTAAAAGCCCTTGCGTGACATTTGCACACATGGGTCTTTGAATGTAGTTCGTTCGGGGCAGGATTTCTTCTATGGTGCCGTCGCCATGCTCGAACGTATCGTACAAAACGACATCCCCCACTACGGGTTTTACATGTTCGTTTCTGAGCTGACCGCGCGCGCGGCATGTAATACGTTCGCCCGTTTCGCTTACTACCGTATAAAAACCGCCTATGCCCTTAACGATATAGCCTTTATTCATGCTCAGAAGGTTATCGTTCCCGTATATTTGATCTCATCATTCACATAAACTCGGTAAGTGCGCGTACCCATACCCGTCACCTGAACGCTTATTATATCGGTCCTGTTGTTGGTGCCCGTATATACCGTAGAGAAATTGTTTGAGGCGTCGCCCAAATCTATTCTGACGTTCAAACTTCCCGAAGGAAGGCTTAAATTTTTTAAATCGTAGGAGAGTGTTGTCGTTATCTCCCTTCCCAAACTCACCACAAGGTCTATCCTTGTATTTTTATCCGACTCCGAATAAGCTGTGGGAGACTGCTGCATTACCTGTCCCTCGTCATAGCTTGTACTGGAGCTATAGCGCACCTCCCCTAAAATAAGACCGTTGTCGTTTATGGTTTGCTTTGCCTGAGCAAGGCTCATTCCCAAAAGATTCGGCGTCAATACAGTCTCTTTGCCTTGGCTGACATACAAGATGACCTCAGAGCCCTCTTTGACCTGTATACCTGCTGCGGGATTGACCGCTATGACCATATCCTTTTTTACGTCGGAGCTGTTTTGGAACACGACTTCCTTCACGACGAGCCCCAGAGAAGTTATTTTTTCGACCGCCTCGGCTTGATACAGATTAAGCACCTCGGGAATCGTGACTATCTTGGGACCGCTGCTGATAACTATTCTTACCGTACTTCTTCTTTCAACCTCCGTACCGTCCTTCGGAGACTGTGAAATTATTTTATTTTCGTCCACTTCTGCGCTGGATTGATACTTAGATATCTCGTATTTAAGATGAGCCTCGCTAAAGGCCTGTTTTGCTTCGTCCTCCGTCATATTCACTACGTTAGGCACGACAGTCATGGGTTTTGGCAGAAGCCATATCGCCATCAATACAGCGGCAATAATAAGCACACAGGACGAAGCAAATATTATCCTTCTTTTTTTGCTGCCGAACAGCTTATGCTTAAGCGTGGAGGAATTGTTCACGCTTTTGCCGTTGGCTTTCTTCTTATCTTTATATGTAGGCTTTATTTGTGCGTTAATATCCTCACGAAGCTTTTTTAAGTCTTCGATAAGTTCTTTTGCGTTCTGATATCTGTCCTCGGGTCTGCGTCGGGTAAGGTTAAGTACTACCTGATTTACTCCCTCGGGTATTTTTTTATCAAGGTCGCGCGGAGGCATGACGCTGTTTTGCACGTGCTTTAAAGCGACTGCGACAGGTGTTTCTCCGTCGTAAGGAAGTTCTCCCGTCAGCATCTCATACATCATGATGCCCAGCGAATACAAATCGCTGCGTTCGTCGAGGAAACCTCCTCTCGCCTGCTCGGGAGCTATATAATGCACGCTTCCGAGAGCGTCCTCCGTAGCTGTGATAGTGGAGGATGTAATCGCTCTGGCGATACCGAAATCCGCAACTTTTGGTATTTTGCTCGTAGTAAGAAGTATATTATGAGGCTTT
>CAYTMY010000002.1:4439-8133 GCA_964439075.1 uncultured Lachnospiraceae bacterium
CTCGGTGAATAATCCCGTTGTTGTGAGCATGCTGAAGCCCGCAGGCTACGGCAAATACCATATCCACACATTCCGCCGGTGTTATCTTTTTATTCGCCACGATATAATTTTTGAGAGTGCTGCCGTCGACATATTCCATGACGATATAATATATACCGTTATAAGCGCCTACGTCATAGACGTTTACAATATTCGGATGCGCAAGCTTTGCGTCCGCCTGAGCCTCCCTTAAAAATTTCTTCAAAAACTGGTCGTTGTCCGTAAATTCGGGTTTAAGTACTTTGACCGCAACAAATCTGTCAAGGCGCATATCTCTGGCTCTGTATACCTTAGCCATTCCGCCCTGACCTATCTGTTCGAGTATTTCATATTTGTCGTCTATCGTTTTTCCTATCATTTCGACCCACCTAGCATTCAAATAAAAGCGCCGTTACATTGTCGTGCCCGCCTTTGGCATTTGCCATTTCCACAAGACGGAAAACGGCTTTACGCAGGCTTTTTTCCTCTTTTACCGCATTTTTCAAATCATCATCGGCAAGTTCGTCCGTAAGTCCGTCGCTGCACAGCAAGATTCTATCTCCCTGGCTTAAAGCAATCTCGTAAATGTCGACTTCAATATCCTCATCTGTTCCCATCGCTCTTGTTATGACATTCTTGTTGGGGTGATCTGCGGCTTCTTCCTTTGATATCTGTCCGCTGTCAAGCATAAACTGCACGAGCGAATGATCCTTTGTAATTTGCGTAATGTTTTTGTCTATCAGATAAGCGCGGCTGTCTCCCACATGGAAGATGTGAGCTTTTTTGCCGTTTGCTATCAACAGGGTAAGCGTAGTACCCATTCCGTCGTAATCAGGGCTTTGATTCGACATATAATAAAGATTGCGATTAATATGCTTTATCAGATTTTTGATTTCCGCGGTCTTTTTAAAATAATCGCCCTTGCCCCAAATTGAAAAATAACTGTCCAATTCCCGCACTGTACAAGCACTGGCTACGTCCCCCGCCTTGTGCCCTCCCATGCCGTCGGCAACAGCCAAAACAAACATGCCGTTCGGTTCATGCTTATTTATGAATGCATCTTGGTTTTCTTTGCGCACCATACCTGTATGGGTCAATCCGGCACTCCTCATTCTTCCTCCGCAGCCATATATCTGCTTTTGAGCTGACCGCAGGCAGCGTTAATGCCGCTGCCTAATTTTCTTCTTATTGTACAATTAATTTTCAGCTTTTTCAACTTATTTGCAAACTCATCAGCGCAGTTGCCCTTGTTTGCGTTTAAATAATTGTCTTTTTTATTGTAATCTATGAGGTTTACCGCAATATCGGTCTTATCTATTAATTTTTTCAAAGCATGAGCGCATTCGTCGGTGTCGTTGACTCCTTCTATTACGCAGTATTCACACGTTATCCTTCTGGAGGTTTTTTGGCGGTAATAATTGCACGCTTCAATTACCTTCTCAACAGGATAAGCATTTTGAACGGGCATGATGCCGCTGCGTATATTCGGTATTGCGGCATGAAGCGAAAGCGATAAATTTACTCCCAAACCGTCGTCGGCAAGTTTACGAATCATCGGCTCGATGCCGCAGGTCGAAAGCGTTATGTGTCTTTTGCCTATATTCAAAGCCCGTTCGTCCGTCATGAGCAGTATGAATTTTTTGACCTCATCATAATTATCCAAAGGTTCCCCGCTGCCCATCAATACCACATTATGCACGCTTAAACCCATATCGCTTGATACAGCCGAAAGCTGTGATATCATCTCCCCCGCAGTGAGGTTGCGTATGAGCCCGCCTTCTCCCGAAGCACAAAAGGCGCACCCCATACGGCAGCCCGCCTGCGTGGAAACACAAACGGTCAGCTTATCCTCATATATCAAAGCCACGCACTCTATCAAAATCTCGTCCTGTGTGGAAAGTAAATACTTTGTGGTGGCAGTACGTTTATCTTCGTATTTTTTTATGAACCGCATACCTACCGATACGTATTCCGAAGAAAGCTTTTCACGCAATGCCTTGGGGATATTGCTCATATCTTTCGGTTCATTCCCGCTGACGGCGTTTTGATATATCTGTTTTGCCCTGTATGCGGGCTCGTCATAATTCAGAAAAAAATCCTCGGTGAATTCCTCGATAGTAAAGCCCGTTATTATTTTTTTCATGTTCATTTTACCTTTTTCAACTTTGCGATAAAGAATCCGTCGCAACCATCCTCGGAGGGGTCGAGCAGCAGCATGCCCTCCTTCATTTCACTGTGATGTTTCTTCAGTTCAAACGAAAGTTCTATAGCGTCTGCGAATATATCGTTATTTTCGCGCAAGGCGTATTCTATGTTTTGTATATTTTCGTCGGGGTTAAGCGTGCAGGTGGAATAAACAAGCGTGCCGCCGCATTTCAGCGCGTCGATACCGCTTATTAATATCTTTTTCTGTATATCCTTCAATGTGGCAATGTGAGCTTCCGTCAAATTCAGCAGTATATCGGGTTTGCGTCTCACAACACCCAGCCCCGAACAAGGGACGTCGCATATCACCTTATCGAATTTACCGCTAAATTCGGGATTGATAAGAGATGCGTCGTTCTTTTTTGTCTTTATACTATCCAATCCCATTTGTTTTGCACTTCTGTACAAAATATCCAGTTTCGGTACGCTTACGTCGCATGAGGTGATATGAGCTCCTTTCGACAAAATCGCCGCGCCGAAGCTCTTTGCGCCGGGGGCAGCGCATAAATCGAGAATGTTATCGCCTCTATCGGGAGAAAGCACGTACGAAGAAATTGCGCCCGAAATATCCTGTGCAAAAAAAGCTCCGTTTTTATAAGCCTGTGAAGCGAATATATTCTTTCCGCTTTTTATTTCAAGCACGCCCGGTACAAAGACGGGAGACGCTTCTATCCCTTCGTTTTGCAATAACTCTTCCACCTGTTCGGGAGTATAGCGCAAGGTATTCACGCGTATATAAATACGGGGCGCCTCCTCGAAGCTTTGTGCTATAGCCGCAAGCTTATCCGCCGAATATGCTTTCAGCAGCATTTCGGATATCCATTCGTCAAAACCGCATTCATAATACAAGTATTGTTTCGTATCGTATGCTTCGTGTTTGGCAAGCTCCTCTCTGCGCCTTAAAAATGAGCGGAGTATTGCGTTGACATAGCCCGAAGCGCTCTTCACCGCAAAAAACTTCGTCATTTCCACCGCGTCGCTTACCACCGCATAATCGGGAACCTTGCTCAAATACATAAGCTGATACAAGCTCATGAGAACGATCACCCTAACGCGCGCGTCCGTTTTATCGGGCGGCTTATCGGAAAGGGCGGCAAATATTTCGGTGAGCCTGTTGCGTTTTTTTATAGTACCGTAAACGATATTTGAACACAACGCTCTATCGGCGGGATTTTTAACTCCGCTGTTTAAATGGTTTGAGAGCGATATGTTGGAAAAAGCCTTATTTTCAAACACATCGTAAAGCGTCTTGTAAGCAGCGCTGCGCGCCGTTGATATATTGATTTTCATATTCCTCTTACTACAAAAACAGCCGCCTTGATATGCGGCGGCTGTTTTGTGTTATCTTCTTTTTTCCTTGACCTTTACGGCCTTGCCGACTCGGTCTCTCAAGTAGTAAAGTTTTGCTCTTCTTACTTTACCGTATCTGACCACTTCGATTTTGTCGATGCGCGGTGAGTTGAGCGGAAAT
>CAYTMY010000002.1:8143-8412 GCA_964439075.1 uncultured Lachnospiraceae bacterium
TACGCCGTAGGAGATCTTTCTTACAGTGAAAGTCTCTCTGGAACCGCCGTTCTGACGTTTGAGCACAATGCCTTCGAAAATCTGAATTCTTTCGCGCTTACCTTCTACGACCTTGACGTGTACCTTTACGGTATCACCTACGTGAAATTCGGGTACGTCGCTGCGGAGATTCTCGGCTTCTACCATCTTTAACAGATCCATTTGTGCTCCTCCTTCCTTCCAAGGCGTTCTTGCATAATAATTATAATAACAGAGGACCGCCGTAATAG
>CAYTMY010000002.1:8439-23429 GCA_964439075.1 uncultured Lachnospiraceae bacterium
TTATTTTATGTCAATGCACAAATTATTGATTTGATTTTTTTTCCCGTATTCAATCATCATAAACTTTTTATTCCCGCCCGCTACGATGTTTTAATAAAAGAAAATCCTGAATGCCTAAACTACACGACGCGTGAATTTATCATTATAGAAAACACCGCGCTGAACACTCTTTTATTTCACCTTTATACTCACGGCGATTTAAACTATGACGACGAGACTCTTATACGCTTCAAAACGCGCAAAATCTTGCGAAGCTTATATCTAAACGACGAACGAAGCAAACAAATAGAAGAAGAGGTCATACACTACCAAAAAAAACTGCCATTCGGAATAAATGACAGATTTGAAGTCCATGTTTTAAATTGATTTATTCATACTTTCGGCTTTTAACTGCATAAAATACATAAGCGTCAATTTTGATGTTTTTTTTCATTCAGCAGATCCGGTCGGTATTGCTCGGTTATCTTTCTGCTTTCTTCTTTTTTGTACTTCTCTATATTTGCATGATGCCCGCTTATGAGTATATCGGGCACGGTAAGTCCTCGGTAATCGTAAGGACGCGTGTACTGGCTATACTCTAAAAGCCCGTTCTCAAAGCTCTCTTCATAGGTGCTCACGCCGTTGCCCAAAACACCGGGAATATATCTGGCGACGCTGTCGATAAAACACATTGCCCCGATATGCCCTCCCGTAACGATGTAATCGCCTATGGATATTTCCTCCGTTACGCACAAGCTTACGGCTCTTTCGTCTATGCCCTCGAAATGACCGCAAAGCAGTATTACCTCTTCATACTTCGCATATTCTTTTGCCGCCGCCGTATCAAAAGGCTTTCCTCTGGGCGTGAAATAAATAACGGGGATATCGCGTCCAAGCTTTACGGCATCCACGCAGTCGCAAACAGGCTGCGCCATCATGAGCATACCCGCTCCTCCCCCGTACGGATAATCGTCCACACAGCCGTGTTTATCCAAAGTATAGTCCCGTATATTGTATGTGTTTATTTGTATCGCTTCGCTTTTAACGCCTCTGCCTATCACTCCCGTTTCGGCATATTCGTCTATAAGCTCCGTATAAAGGGTGCATACGTTAAAAATCAAACCTTTACTCCCTTCGAGAGATCCGCCGCCATAAAGCCTTGTTCGATATTGACCTCTTTTACATACTCCTTCAAATACGGCATAAGATATATTTCTCCGTTCAGCTCGTATTCGATGAGGTCGACGGCTCCGTTCTGAAGGATATCCCGCAGCACTCCGATATCGTCGCTTTCGGTATCGCGCATACTCATGCCCTTGAGGTCCTCTATAAAGTACTCCCCTTCATTAAGCTCGAGCGCGTCCTCTCTGTTTACGGCAATAAAGCTCCCTCGTAGCTTTTCCGCATCCGACCTGTCATTCAGTTCATCGGTAAGAATAAGCGCACAGTTTTTGTGGATGCGCACGCTTTTCACCGTATAACGTTTATCGCCGACGATAAAATAGTCAAGGTCGAAGAAGCGGTTTATATCGTCTGTTATGGGATGTACCTTCAGCTCTCCCTTGATTCCGTGTTCCCCTATTATTTTGCCTATTATGATGTTTTTTTTCATAGTATTATCCGTTTAATTTGATTTATTCGACAGCCAAGCTGCACACGGTGAAACCGCCCGTAGTCCCCGATATTATCCCCTTGACGCTCGCTCGTGAGTATACGCCCGCAAAACGTCCGCCGAAAATATAAAGACCCGTCATATTGTTGAAAGAGTCCGACAAAAGCTGCCCGTTTTCATCAAAGTAGAGGTTATAGCTCTTATACGGCGTACAGTATTTCTGAAGAAGATAGTCGTTTTTTATTCCTTCTTTGAGTGCTTTTTCCCACTCGGCATCCGTGAATTCGCACCCGACGCATACGTTCTTTGCACCGTACATATCGGAAGGCTTTATGACCCATTCATCCTTATTGAGAAGGACTTCGTTGTAATCGTAATTGCCGTTTTTCAAGGCTGTCGTAAACGGTATGTGCGCGTCAATAAACGCCGCTTCCTCTTCGCTCAAAAACTTTTTCGTTTCGGGATGGTACAAAACTCCGAACACCGTTTTATTGTGTGCAACCTGCGTCTTCGTATGCCCGACAATACATGTTTTGGAGCCCTCCAAAGCCTTCATGAAGTCCTCTATTTCGTCCTTTTTCTGCATAATCTCATCGGTAACGGCTCTGCGGTATATTATATCTATCTTCTTATCGGCAAAGTATAAATAATTCTTTTTAAAAGTAAACTGACGAACGTCGGCCACAATAGCCTTTATTCCTTTCGCCTCGAAAACCTGCCTTATAGCTTCAAATTCGGGTATGGTGGCGCTTTCCGTAAAGTCCGCGATGGCAACGGTGGGCCGCTTGAGCGTGCCGCCGCTTTGAGCGTAGGCCGCAAGTATCTCGTCCGTCACACTGTCAAATACGTCATAAGCGTACAGCGGCTGTTCCCGCATAAAATCCTTACAAACTTCCGTAGATAAAAAAGCCTCTGACACGTCGGCATTTTCTTTCATGGCGCTCGTGCCGTCTGTGTTTATTTCGCAAAATTTAAAATCACCCGTTTCCTCGTTGTAAAAAATATCCGCGCGCATTATCGGTATTGTATGCGTAAACGAACAAGGAGACAGTATAAGAGATTCAAGCTCTGCATCAAAGCCGAAAAGCTTTCTGTAGCTTGCGTCTTCTATGTATTTTTCGGTAACTTTAGCCAGTATCCTGTATGTCATTTCGGATATTGCACGAAAGTCCTCCTGCATTTTTTTCGTTATTATTTTAGGGCACAAAAGGAACTTTATTTCGCTGTGCGCATAAAGAAGAGCTTCTCTGGCAAAAATATCCCGCACACCGTCGAGCTGCGTGAAGAGATTTTGTTTATCGTTCTTTATTAGCTTTATGTAACGCTCCTCAAGCGATTTGTTATGCATCCTCACAAGTGCCTCCTTCTCTTAAAAGTGTTTTATTTTCAACGAGATATATCCACGGTTTTAAATATTCTTTATCGTCTCCCGCATACAGCGCGGCGTCTGAAATAAGTTTTTTCGCAAATGAAAAAACGTCTGTGCCGCATATACGTGCATCCCAACCGTATTTCAACAAAGAGTTTTTTGTATATTCGTAAGCGCCTTTGTCAAAATCCGCAAATAGCCTTAAATAGGCGGAAAGGTTATCCTTATTATAGAATATGCTTTTAATAAGCGCAATATAACCCGCAGTGTATTTCGGAGGCATGCAATCCGCATTGCGCATCTCTATATAACGCTTTGCTCTCACATAAGGGAATACCATTCCCATAGCATGTATTATTTCATCCTCCTGCATTGCTTTGTCCGCAAAAACAGCGCTTACGGGAATTTTCTTTGTATAGGAGTAAACGCCGCCCTTTAAGGAATACAAAGAAGGTCTCGAATAGACATACCTTGCATATTGTTCATAACCGAACCCACTCTCAAATGAAGAAGGAACACATCCGCAGCGTGCAGGGTCTGTCTCGTCCCATATTTCGGTTCGCATCATACGCCGTGCTTTTTTACCTTCGAAAACAGGCGTATTGTCTGTGAGAAAGGCAAATATCACGCCCAGTATTTCGGCGAGTTTAAACTTTGCGGCGAAATCCCGTTCGTCGGTGTAATCAATGGAAAGATGAACGGCGGCGGTGCCCTTCATCATATTTCTGCCGTATTTGCCCGTAGAATCAAAATGTTCGTACATATATTTGTAACGGGCTTTCGGCGTGAGAGAAAGCGAGTCGATTTTGCTTAAGGGATGATAACCCGTATAATTGACCGTCAATCCGTGCTTATCGAGTATAGCATTAAGCTCTGCAAGCGCTTTTTCATATTCGCGCAGTATGTCACTTACATCCGCATACGGCGCGAAACTGAACTCGAATTGTGCGGCGGGCTCTATGGAAACGCTTGCACCGCGGCGTATACACCCTGCAAGAATGCCGTCGATATATACATTTTCATCATAATAAGAACCGAGTTCTTCAAGTATTTTACATATTCCGTGCTCACCGAAATAGTCAACGGAAAGTCCTGTCGCTTTATCCGTTATTATATGCTCATATTCAAGACCTATCTTTAGGTCGCCCGAACTTTTTTCGCCTTGCTCTAAATACTTTGCAATGCGCATAATGTTTAATTCGTCGGTATTCATAATTTACACCTTGTTTTTGATTATACCATACGCCTTTAAGCGAAGTAAAAAACAAAACATTATAAAATTATTATAATGCCGTGTTATTGCAAGAAAACAGAAGTTATAGTATCATATATAGATTAAAAGGCAGCATTCGGGAGGTAAGAATGAAAGGCGTAAATACAAAGGAAGACGTTATGAAAAAAGCCCAGGAAATAGGAGTTGAATTCATCCACATGCAATTCACCGACCTTGTGGGCGGCTTCAAAAATGTTTCGATAACAATAGAACAGTTGGAAAAGGCACTCAACAATGAAATAATGTTTGACGGTTCCTCAATAGACGGTTTTGTCAGAATAGAGGAGTCGGACATGTATTTATATCCCGACATTTCCACCTTTGAAATATTCCCGTGGAAGCCCAGCCCCGGAGTTGAGGCAAGGCTTATCTGCGATATTTACACTGCCGACGGCAAACCCTTTGAAGGATGTCCTCGTTATATCCTCAAAAAAGCACTTAAAGAAGCTGCCGATATGGGTTATTCGATGTTCGTGGGTCCCGAATGCGAATTTTTCTTATTCAAGACGGATGCAGAAGGCAAACCCACTCTTACAACGCACGACAACGCGGGGTATTTTGATATAGCTCCCGTGGATCTGGGCGAGAGTGCACGACGAGAAATGGTGCTGACTCTCAAAGCGATGGGCTTTGAGATAGAAGCCTCCCACCACGAAGTGGGCGCAGGACAGCATGAAATAGATTTTAAATATTCCGAAGCGGTAAGCGCGGCGGACGATATAATGACCTTCAAGCATGTAGTGCGCGTAATAGCGCAAAAATACGGCATGCACGCCACCTTTATGCCAAAGCCCGTATTCGGACTTGCGGGAAGCGGTATGCACTTAAACCAGTCTTTGTTCAGCGGCAATACCAATGCCTTCTACGATGAATCGAGCGAAGACGGACTCAGCGAGATAGCTCACCAGTACATAGCCGGGCTTCTCAAACACGCAAAAGGTTTGTGCGCCGTCACCAACCCCAACGTAAATTCGTATAAAAGACTCGTTTCGGGCTATGAAGCTCCCGTATACATCGCATGGTCGCATAAAAACAGAAGTCCTCTTATAAGAGTGCCCGCAAAACGCGGTGCATCTACGCGAATAGAGCTGAGAAACCCCGATCCTTCCGCAAACCCGTATTTGGCGCTCGCGCTTGCTCTCACGGCGGGTCTGGAGGGAATAAAACAAAACATGCCTGTGCCCGAGCCTATAAATTCCAACTTATACAACATGAGCACAGAGGAAAAAAGCGAGAAGCATATTGAAAATCTGCCCGAAACTTTAAAGGAAGCGATTATTGAGCTTCAAAAAGATAAACTGCTGATGCAGGCGCTGGGCTCGCATGCAAGAAAACAGCTTATACGCGCCAAACTGCGCGAATGGAACAGCTACAGAAGCAGAGTTACACAATGGGAAGTCGAGCAATATCTTACAACTCTGTAAAAACAAAAAAAAATAAACCGCCTGTATTTTTCTCAGGCGGTTTTTATGTGTTATTTTTTCGCAAAATGGCTTTATCGCCGACTCCGCGATACGTATGCGTTTAGTCAAACGTGAGTTCAAACGGAACAGTGGGAACGCCGTCCTCAGCGGGAACGTCGTCTTCAAATGTCCAACCCGTTAAGCGCATGGGGTAAGCAATATGAACTCCGCGCCTATACCTCCTAAGGAAACGCCCTCATCAAATGCATCGGGAAATTTTTCGCTGTAAATATCACGGTATTTGTATTTTCATCCATATAAAAACGACCGATATGAAGCGTCATAATCGGTCGTTTTACAAGTGCTTATTTTATATCTATCACAGAATATTCTCCGATATCCAGAGTTTCGCCTATTTCATAAGTGACGGGACTCTTGAATATGGGACCTCCCACCGTAAGAGTGTGATACTCTCCGTTCTCGCCGCAGATATCGATACCCGATTTTTTCATGATATCGACTGTTTCCTCATTTAAGAATTCACCCAAAAGCTCCTTCGGCAACACTCTGTTATCGAGAGATTTGATGATGCATTTAAAACCTTTTGCGATAATTTCTTCGACTATATCCGCACGTTTTCTCTGCCAAAGCGGATACTCCCACTTCAGCCCGACATTGCGGCAGCGCGTTACGCCCCACTCTTTGTTCGCTTCGATATCTATATCGCCGAAACAGGCAAACTCAGCTCCCATAGCCATTGCTTTTTTCAGCCCCTTTTCAAACGCCGAATGATAGTCCTCGCCTTTTGAAGGGCATAGTATCACAGGGATATTTATAGCGTATACTATCCTTTCAAGCAAGTCCGTTTTTACACCGTGGAAGTACGATCTATCCTCGTTTTTATTGAACATTACCAGAAGCGCCACGGGTTCATGTCCGTCTTCAAGCATCTTTGAAAGAGCAAGCGAACTGTCCTTACCGCAACTGTACGACATAACGAATTTCATTTTTTCACCGCTGTTTTAATATTTCAGCGCTATCCTTTGGTTCTTTGCGCTGTAAAAACCGATATATTTGCAGTCCTATTCAGCAGGTATTTCATCCCACGTACGAAGGTCTTCCACATACCCTTTTGCGCTTTTCTTTTTTGCTATAAATTTTACGATGCCGCCCGATATGAGACTTAACCCCATTACGACCCAACCGAAGATAATGTTAGCAGCCCATGAATAACCGTCAGTCGCACCGTAGAGCCCGCCTCCGGAAATAAGCGTGACGACGTTCCAAACAAACAACCCCGTCAATACGGGAGGCACTATAAATTTCAAAGATATGTTGAACCACCATGCGGGTATTTTGAATTTCTTTGTATTGAGATTTATCTCGTCAAGCACCTTTGAGGTATTAAAGCACCAACCCACTACGATTGCCTCCAGTATGCCCGTAAGGATGAGCATATAGCTGTTGATGAAATTATCTATAATGTCAAGCAGAGCCAGCCCCGCGCCCGTAACGAACACCAAACCTATAATGGCGTCTACGGCACATAAGGTAATAGTGGTTTTCTTTTTATTTAAATGAAATTTATCGGATATCGCCGTAGAAGCTCCCTCTATAATGGAGAAAAGCGAGTCTATTGCCAGTGTTATGAGACAGAAATAAAATACATAGCCGAAGGCGGCGTTTATCCAACCTACGTCTGTAAGGTTCACTATTGCCTGCGGATAGATGATAAATGCCGTCGATATACCGGAAGAAGTCATTTTATCTAGCATTCCGACGCCCGCCATAGTGGTAAACATGACAATGCCCGCCAGAACGGATATTATCATATCCGCAAATGCTATTATCAATCCGTCCACCGCAATATTCGTTTTTCTGTCAAGGAACGAACCGTAAGCAAACATTATTGCCATTGCAACTGACAGCGAATAAAATACCTGACCGATAGCGTCCATCCACAATGTCGAATCTCCGAAGGCGCTCCAGTCGGGAATAAAAAACTTTGCAAGCCCGAGCGACGCTCCGTCCATAGTGAAACCACGCACGGCAAGTATAACAAGACATATTACGGGAAGAGATACCGTGTATTTGACTACCTTACCCACGCTTGTCGTACCGTTGCGTATACACCAATAGCAAGCAATCCACGCTATTGCAAGGCAGCCCAACACGGGAAGAGATATGGTGCCGAAGCCCGTAGTGGTACCCGTAGTTTTGATAGTGGTCGCCCATAAGGAGCTTGCAGCGGCGTTATTGCCCGTCAGAGCCGCAAATTTATAACTGGAAAAAAACATAAGTATTACCCATGCAAACACAACCGCATAGTATATGGCTATAAATACAGCGTTTGAGACGGATATCCAACCGACCGCCTCCGCTTTTTTATTCAGCGCTCTCATTCCTCCGGGAACGCCCTGACGAATACGTCTGCCGATAGCAATCTCCATCATCAGAAGAGGAATACCGAGAACGAGCATTGCGATAAGATAAGCGAGCAAAAATGCACCGCCGCCGTGTTTTGCGGCAAGCCCGGGAAAACGCCATGCGTTACCCAAGCCGACTGCCGAACCTATCGCCGCCAAAATAAAGGTAGATCTTGAAGCCCAAGTTTCGCGTTTCATATTAAAATAATACCTCTCTTTAAATAAACATACTTTGGAATTATAGCACAAACAAAAACAGCTTACAACCTCACTTTTTATATGTTGTGTAAAAAAATGTCGAATTACAATAAGAATAAATTTTCTTTGCGTACAAATGAAAAATACCCTCGAATGTACAAATATAATTTACATTTTTGCGTGTTTTATCGAAATCTGTATTTATGAATATTTTGATACTCACATGCGAAACATGTTAAAGCAAATGTGACGGCATATTATTTGCTCTGCTTTTCCTTCTTTTCCTTCGCCGCGTCCATGGCAAGCATTATCATAACGCAGTAAAGGGCGTCTTGCGGATTCTCCACCTCAAGTTCATATACTTCGTCTATCACACGAAGGGCTCTTTTATGAGCATTCATAACAAGACTGCCTCCGTCTGATATTTTATAGTTCATTTTGAACATATCGCCCGTCATTCGCCAGTCGTTGAAATCGAGCGAAAATTTCGGGCGAGCAAGAGATATTTCCTTAACTACCTCTCCTATTTCTCTGTCTCCCTCATACATTTTATAATGGGGAGTTATCGATATCATCTTTTCTGTTATTTTGCCGAGGTAGTTGCCGTCGGCAGCATAAATGAACAGCGTTCGCGTCAGTGAGGGCTGCCCCTTTACTCTAAATACGATATTTCCTTTTTCATCGGTTATTTCATACGCACCGAGCCACGAAAATGCCTTTTGTTTGAATATAAGCTTCATTAAATTACCCTTTCATTTTTTTCAGTATAACATAATTTGACGCCATGGCGCAAATTTTATATTATTGCATAATTATTTTGTGTATGATATAATAAAATTTCTAAATTCAATAGTTAAATTGATTGTCACGAAGAGAGGTTAGTATTATGAACATATCGCCAAAACTCGATAATTATGTTGATCTGTGCATGCAGCATGACCCTATTGATAATGAATTATTCGCAAAATTTCATGTCAACAGAGGTTTAAGAGACGCGCAGGGACGAGGCGTACTTACGGGTCTGACGCATATTTCGGATATATATTCAAAAAAAGAGGTCGACGGCAAAACCGAATACTGCGACGGTGTTCTCGCGTACCGCGGCATTCCCATACAGAATATAGTCAGCGGTTTTTACAGTGAGAAGCGCTTCGGGTTTGAAGAGGTGACGTATCTTTTATTGTTCGGGGAGCTTCCTAACAAGAGTCAACTTGAAGAATTCGAGGACCTTCTTGCACAGTACCGAACCCTGCCTACGGGTTTTGTCCGCGATGTGATAATGAAAGCACCGAGCGCAGATATGATGAACAGCCTTGCCAGAAGCGTACTGACCCTGCACTCCTACGATGATAATGCAAACGATATTTCCCTGCAAAACGTCCTTGGTCAATGCCTGCAGCTTATCGCGGTATTTCCGCTGCTTGCGGTATACGGCTATCATGCGCACATGCATTACCACTGCAATGAAAGCATGTTCATACATCTGCCCGACCCGACAAAATCTACAGCGGAAAATATACTGCAAATGCTCAGACCCGACCAAAAATACACAGAACTGGAAGCGAGAGTTCTCGATATGTCGCTTGTGCTGCACGCGGAACACGGCGGAGGCAACAACTCCACTTTTACAACTCACGTCGTTACCTCTACGGGCACCGACACCTATTCTGCGATTGCTTCGGCTCTTGCCTCGCTCAAAGGACCTCGCCACGGGGGAGCAAACATAAAAGCAAAAAATATGATCGACGAGATGAAAAAAAATGTAAAAGATTGGAAGGATGAAGACGAAATAGCCTCCTACCTTATAAAAATACTCGATAAAAAAGCCTTTGACCGTTCGGGATTGATATACGGAATAGGGCATGCGATATACACGATTTCCGACCCGCGCGAAAAAATATTAAAGCAGTTTGTAGAACAGCTTTCAAACGAAAAAAACAGGCACGACGAATTTGCGCTTTACGCGAGTGTCGACAAACTATCTCCGATACTTATGACACAGCGCAGGAATACCGTAAAACCCGTATGCGCCAATATAGACTTTTACAGCGGCTTTGTCTACGACATGTTAGGGCTTCCTGAAGAACTTTTTACTCCTATCTTTGCGATAGCGCGTATATCCGGCTGGAGCGCGCACCGCATCGAAGAGCTTGTTAACTTCGGTAAGATAATACGACCCGCTTTTGAAAACGTATGCGAGCCCGCAAAATACATAAAGCTTAAAGACAGATAAAAAAGACCTGCAAAGACAATATGGTTTTTTCAGGTCTTTTTATGAAAAACATCCGATTCTAAATTCCGTTGACGATATTTTCGGGACGCTTGCCCTCCGATACGGCAATTATATTGTTCCATACGGTCGAATGCATTTTTAAAAATGCCTGTTCGCTCATACCGCCGATATGCGGCGAAAAGGTTATCTTACCGGAAAGGACCTCAGGAAGATTTATCAGCTCATTATCGAGAGTTACGGGTTCGGGACTTATGGTATCGAGCCCGCAACCGTACAGCTTACTGCACGAAAGCGCCCTTATAAGCGCATTTTGGTCGACTATTTCACCGCGCGAAGTATTAATAAAAACGGCTCCGTTTTTCATAAGTGCAAATTTTTTATCGTCCATAAAGCAAAATGTATCTTTATTTGAAGGTATATGCATACTTACTATATCACTTTCCGAAAGCAACTGCTCCAAAGGCTTATATGCCGCGCAAAGCTCTGTTTCCGTCGCTTCATCAATTCTGTGACGTGCGTAGTAGCTGACTTCACAGCCGAACCCCGTGAGCATTTTTGCGGTTTTTTTTGCTATAGCGCCCATTCCCACAAGCCCCACCTTTTGCGAAGAGAGCTCTCTTAATCCTTCAAGAGACCAAGCTCCTTTAGCCGCTATTTGGTTGCCCGAACGAACCATATAATCTCCGCGCACTGTTTTTTTCAACACCGCAAGCATCAGCATAACCGTCTGCTCCGCTACAGCCGAACTGTTGACGGCTCTGTTATTGCACACGAAAATATTCCTTTTTGCGGCGGCTTCGATATCTATGCGGTCGTACCCTACGCCCTCCGAATGTATGATTTTCAGTTCGGGTAATTTTTCCATGAGGTCTGCGCTTACAGGCTCTATGGCGTCCGCAAATATCGCAAAGGCGCCGCTGCCCATCTCGGCAAGCTTTGAGGCGTCTTTTTCATAGTCCGAATATACAAGCTCGAAATCGGAGGGAAGTGTTTTTAAGTCGTAAAAACGCTCCGTTCTTTGTTTTAAAGTCATTATAAGTACTTTTTTCATCTTTATTAAGTTCCTTTTAGCTTATTTTTGTTATATCGGCATAGCCTTCTATCATCTTTTTTATACCCAATCCTGCAAAAGCGACGCTTATGATTTTATCCTGCATAGAGTTATTTACCTCTATCACCGTTCCTATTCCCCATTTCGGATGCTCTATGCGGTCACCTTCTCTTATACCGTCAAAATTGAGCGCTTTGTTCTTTGCCGCGGGCTTTTTATCTGCGGGTGCAATCGGCTTATATTTGTGCTGAGGATAAGGAGATGCGATTACGGATTCAAAGACGTCGGCTTGAGCCTTCTTGTATCTGTAATTATCGAATATAGTCTCTCTGGCGTCCGTAAGCTCCTTAGGCAGCTCGTACAAAAACCGCGAAGGAGTGGTATCCCTTGTGGTACCGTACGAACGCCTTATCACGGCAAAGCTCAGGTAGAGTTTTTCCATTGCGCGAGTCACGGCAACATAGCAAAGTCGCCTTTCCTCCTCAAGCTCGGCTTCACTTTCACACGCCTGAGGTATTGGGAAGAGTCCCTCTTCCATTCCCGCGATAAATACGCAGCCGAATTCGAGCCCCTTTGAATTGTGTATGCTCATGAGCAGCACCTGACCGCTTTCGTCATCAATGCTGTCGGTTCCCGCAATAAGCGCGGCGTTTTCGAGAAAAGCTCCGAGCGATGCATCCTCGCTGGTTGCTTCAAAATCGGCAGCCGCATTGATAAGTTCGTTTAGGTTGTCTCTTCGGCTGTCATAGCTTTCCGAATCGTTTTTCTTCAAATATTCCAAATAGGAGCTGTCGCTCACGGCATATTCCACCGCTTTTGCAAGACCATCTCTTTCCGCTGTTTCCGCAATGCCGTCAATAAGAAATGCGAAGGTTTCAAGGGCAGAGGCGGCCGCTTTTTTCAGCGTGGGTATTTCAGAGGCATATCTCGCGCATGACAATATATCCGTATTTTTAAAACCGGCGTATTCCGTTATTTTCTCAACCGAACTTTGTCCTATTCCGCGCTTGGGTACGGAAATAGCTCTTCCGAAAGCGACCGAATCGAAAGGATTGACGGCAAATTTCAAATAAGCCATTATATCCTTAACTTCGGCACGTTCATAAAAGCGCGTACCTCTGACTATCTGATACGGTATGCCCGCACGTATCATATTTTCTTCTATCACACGGGACTGGGCATTTGTACGGTAGAGCACGGCAACGTTTCCGTAAGCATACCCCTCGGAGTCATGCAGTCTTTTTATTTCCCGCGCAATACGCTCTCCTTCGTCGATATCCCTGTAATTCTCTATAATATGTACAGGCTCTCCGCCCTTTTTATCGGTCCATAAATTTTTCCCTTTACGCGAACGATTGTTTTCTATAAGCTTGTTGGCTGTGTCGAGTATGTTTGAGCAGCTCCTGTAATTCTGTTCAAGCTTAATCACGACGGCATTCGGAAAATCATGTTCGAATTCCAGTATGTTTCTTATGTCCGCGCCGCGAAAACCGTAAATACTTTGGTCATCGTCACCGCATACGCATATATTTTTGTGCTTTTTTGCTATAAGCGATATGATTTCGTATTGAAGTTTATTCGTGTCCTGATATTCGTCCACCAGCACGTGTATAAAACGATTTTGGTAATACGCAAGAACTTCGGGTTCCTTTCCGAAAAGAATAAACGTATTCAAAAGAAGATCGTCGAAATCCATGGCGTTATTGTCTTTTAATTTTTTCATATAAAGAGAATACACCTCGGCTATCTTATCTGCTTTGAAGGCCGAAGTATAACGCTGTGCAAACTCCTGAGGCAAAACCGCGTCGTTCTTCGCTTTCGAGATGACAGAGCGCACCGTATTTACGCTCAATACCCTTGTATCTACATTAAGCTCCTCCATACACTGTTTAAGCATATTTTTGGAATCTCCGTCGTCATAAATACTGAAGCCGCGCTCAAAGCCTATGGCTTCGCCGTGCATTCTGAGAATACGTGCGCATACCGAATGGAAAGTGCCCATCCACATTTCCTCTATATGTTCTATACCGAATGCCGCTATACGGCTTTTCATTTCCCCCGCCGCTTTGTTGGTAAACGTGAGGGCAAGTATCTGATATGGCTTCACGTCTGTAGTCGTAAGTATGTACGCTATTCTGTATATAACCGTGCGGGTTTTACCGCTGCCCGCCCCCGCAAGAATGAGCAAGGGCCCTTTTATGTTCAGTACCGCTTCCTGTTGTTTTTCGTTTAGTTGTGATAAAAGCTCCATCTATTCCTCTTTCGCTTTGGGCAATACCACGCTCATCGTGGTGCCCTTTCCTTTTCTGCTTACCGCCGTTATTTTCCCGTGGTGTTCCGATGCTATTTGCCGTGCGATCGGAAGTCCCAATCCGCTGCCGCCTTCTCTGCGGCTGCGCGCCTTATCGGCACGGTAAAACCGCTCGAAGATATTGTCGATATCCTCCTCAGCTATGCCGATACCGTCGTCCTGTATATCCACTTGTATGTTGCTGCCCACCGAAAAAAGCGTTATCTTTATTTTTTTACCTTCTCCGGAATAATGCAGGGCATTGTCTATGATATTGGAAAAAAGAAGTTTAAGCTCCGCCTCATCGCCTATTACAAACAATTTTTCATTTTTCGCCTTGTCGGAAAAAGATATTTTTATCCCCTGCTGCTGAGCTAGCTTATCAAAGCGAGTGCGCATACTTCTGCACAATTTGTGCATATCGACAAGTTTTTTTTCGGCGCCTATATCCCCAAGGTCGGCTTTGGCAATAGTAAGAAGCTTGTCGATAAGCTTCTGCATATACTCCGTTTCCTTGTAGGCGCTGTCTATCCATTCCATTTGGCTGCCTACGCTTTCTTTGGGAACGCCTTTTACGACGTCGAGATTGGTACGCATTATCGTAACGGGCGTTCGCAGCTCATGAGAAGCGTCAGCCACAAAATTCTTTTGTCTTGTAAGCCCCTCCTGTATAGGAACTATGGAACGACCGGCAATAAAGTATCCGCTGATAAACGAAAGGCTTGCCCCTATCAGCATTGCCAGCAACAATACACGCAGAAGCTTATCCGCCATATTGTCCTGCAAATTCATATTCTGCACGGTCTGGATTATCCTCATTTGCCCGCCGTCGTTCACAACCACCGTGGAGCATACGCGAAGATTCATATCGTTATAAGAATACTGATGTATATAATATTTGCCGTCAGTTTCATCAATGGTTTTTACGGCGCGCGGAGATACCGTGAACATGCTGTAGCGTATTTGTGCAAGACTGTCGTACGGAAGGTTATAAGCACTGACAAATTCATACTCATTGCCCGCGGAATCCCATACGCCGTAGCCTACGGACGAGGAAAGCAATTTTTCCTTAAAGACGTCGTATTCTTCCGAAAGCTCGGCGAGAAGCACCTCAGACGCCGTCTCGTCAAAAACAGTGATGTAGCGTTTCAGCAGA
>CAYTMY010000003.1:0-9007 GCA_964439075.1 uncultured Lachnospiraceae bacterium
TTCGGTGAAAAAATAGGTTTGGAAAACATAACCAGACTCATGGCTAAATTGGGCGACCCTCAAAACAAACTGAAATACGTTCATGTTGCGGGTACAAACGGCAAAGGCTCCACTGCTGCAATGCTGGCAAATGTTTTATATAAAGCCGGATACAAAACAGGACTTTACATATCCCCTTATCTTGAACGCTTTAACGAGCGCATGCAGATTAATAACATCCCTATTGCCGACGATGAACTTGCACAAGACACACAGACGGTAAAGAACGCCATAGAAGAACTTGAACGGGACGGCTATCCCTGCCCTTCCGAATTCGAAGTTGTTACCGCCGTTGCTTTTGTGTATTACGCTAAAAACAATGTGGATATCGTGGTTCTTGAGGTAGGTATGGGAGGCAGAATGGACGCAACCAACATCATCGCCTCAAAGGAAGCTGCAGTCATAACAAGCCTCAGCCTCGATCATCAATTATACCTTGGCAACACGATAGAAGACATCGCGTTTGAAAAAGCAGGCATAATAAAGCAAGGGAACGCCGTAAGCGTATATGCGCTTGACCCTCCCGAAACAGTGAGTGTGATACAAAAAGCCTGCGATGAAAGAGGTGCGGTCCTTAAGGTGTGCGATAAAAAAGATGTAAAACTGCTCTCTTACGATATAGACGGACAAACCATCAAGTATACAAAGCCCGATTCAGTTTTGGGCGTCGATACCGTAAAGGTTGCCTTATTGGGCAAGCACCAAACCTATAACACGTTAAATGTACTGAATACACTCGAAATATTGAAAAAACGCGGATGGAATATCACGCCCGAGGCAATAACGGAAGGACTTGCGACGGTCAAATTTACGGGCAGATTCGAAATAATGCATAAAGATCCCGTTATAGTTATTGACGGCGGACATAACATTGAAGGAATTACCTCCTTCGTTGACAATGTAAAAACGTATTTTAAAGGCAAAAAGGTAGTCCTCTTTTACGGAATGCTCAGTGATAAACAGGTCAATGAGTCGGTCGCGCTGCTGCATTCGGTAGCCAAAAGGGTTTATACTCTGACGCCGACCGATGAGCGAGCAGTAACCGCACAGAAAATGGCCGACTACATAAAGGAAAATTATCCCGAAATGCCCGTGGTATTTCTTAAAAGCTTTGAGGATATTAAAAAGCACATCGATTTTTCGCAAAAAGATGAGATATACGCCTTTACGGGCTCCCTTTATATGATAGGAGAAGCGAGAACAATACTCACTTCACTTATATCACAGAAGGGCGCACATTGATTATTCCCGCTATATCGTCCTTCTTTAAAATTTCATCCTTATACAAATATTCGGCGAGCTTTTTGAGTGTGAATAGATTTTCATTCAAAAGGCTCGTTGTCCTTTTGTAACAATCCGTAATGATAGAGGATATTTCGGAATTCAAATCATTCATAAAAAACATTTCAGAGTCCCGTTCAAAAGTTCTGTTTCTGTATTTCTCACTCATGCCGTATTCGCACACCATGGCGCTGGCAACCTCGTTTGCTTTTTTTAAATCATCTCTTGCGCCTGTGGTTATTTTATTTAAAAGCAACTCCTCCGAAGCCCTCCCCGCAAGCATTATGCATATTTCCGCCTGAAGGTCGCAGATGTCCAAAAGAAAGTTTTCATGTTTACTGCCTCCGCTCAATACAAACCCCAACGCTTCGCCGTGCGGTATTATCGTCGTTTGTTCGGGAATGATGTTTTTCAACAGTACTTGCATAAGAGTGTGTCCCGCTTCATGCACTGCAACTTGTTTTTTCTCCCGTTCAGAGAGCAGCATATTATTATTTTTAAGCCCTGCCGTAACTTTAATGAAAGCATCATTTAATTCTTCGTTTGTAATATGCTTCTTTCGCTTTCGCACGCTGATAAGCGCAGCCTCGTTGACAATGTTTGCAATATGAGCTCCGCTCAGACCATTTGTCTTTTGTGATAAAACCTCTATATCAACATCTTTGGAAACGGGCTTGCCCTTCAGATGATTGGATATTATCTTCTCACGAGCTTTCAGCGGGGGATTACCTATATATATCTGCTTATCGAAGCGTCCCGGTCTGAGAAGAGCTTTATCCAACATATCTATCCTGTTTGTAGCAGCCACAGTTACAACGCCGCAGCCGCTTTTAAAACCGTCGAGTTCAATGAGTAATTGATTGAGCGTCTGGTCTCTTTCCGAATTGCTGTCCGTATTACGGCAAACGCCGATTGCATCTATTTCATCGATAAACACGATACAGGGTCTTTTCTTTTCCGCTCTGTCAAACAAAGCCCGTATCCTTCCTGCGCCGACGCCCACAAATTTTTCGATAAATTCCGAACCTCCCGCATATATGAATGACGATTGCGTTTCGTTGGCAAGAGCCTTCGCCATCATTGTTTTACCTGTCCCCAGAGGACCGTAAAACAATATCCCCTTGGGTAACCGAGCGCCGTATCTCTGATATTTTTCGGGATTCAGAAGGAAATCCCCCACTTCGCGCAGTTCCTGCTTTACTTCTTCCATCCCGGCGATATTTTCAAACATGACTTTCGTATTCATTTTGCGCTCCTTTTGTTTTTATCTCACCGATTTATTTTAGTAAAATATTAATATTATATTCAGATTGGATTAAAAATCTTTTCGGTCAATAATTATGTGCTATAATACATTTCAGAAAGACTTATGAGGAGGAGCTTTATGGCTAACGAAGAATTCAAAGACAAAGTTGACGCTTTACTTAATAAGGCAAAAATACTTGCTGACGAAGCCGGTAAAAAAACCGGAGAATACGCCAAAATAGTGGGAGAAAAAGCAGGAGAATATGCCAAAATAGTAGGCGACAAGGCAGCAGATATGATCGATGCCGCAAAGACAAAAGTGGAAATAGAGAAAATGGAGTACGCTGCAAACAAAAAACTGCGTGAACTCGGAAGACTCTACTACGCATCTAAAAAAGATGGCAGCACATTGGATGACGCCGCTATGATAACAGATCTCGATACGCTGTATGAAGCAATCGACGTATTGAAAGAGGGTGTTCCCGAAGGCGCTTGCGCCGATGCTTCTGAAGAAAAACCCGAAGAATAACCGACAAAAAACAGGTTGTAACGACAGCCTGTTTTTTATTTTTGCTTTTATTTGGAAAATTCCTTTGAAAGTTTTTCTATGGCTTTCTTTTCTATTCTCGAAACATAAGAACGCGATATATTCAGTTTTTGTGATATTTCAAGCTGAGTAAGGCGTTTCTTATTGCATAAACCGTAGCGAAGAATGATTATTTCCTTTTCCCTGTCCGAGAGCGTCGAATCGATAAGTTCCAGCATTCTTTTCGTTTCCAGCGCCAAATGCACCTCACTTGAAACATCATCGTTCGAGGCGCCTATGATATCTGTCAAGGTGATATTGTTACCCTCTTCATCCGAACCGATGACGTCGTCGAGGTATACGTTCATGCTCGTTTTATTTTCACTTCTCAGAGCCATAAGTATTTCATTGTCGATGCACTTACCTAAATAACTTGCAAATTTTGTCGCCTTTTGTGGGTTGTAGGTATTTATACCCTTTATCAGCCCCACTGTACCTATCGACAACAGATCCTCCTGTGAGATTGGACATGATGAGTATTTTTTTGAGACATGAGCAACAAGCCTAAGATTATGGGATATCAACTTATTCCTTGCCTCCATGTCCTTATCATAGACCATTTTATGTATACATTCGTTTTCTTCTTCTTTGGATAGCTTTTCGGAAAACGTGCTTCCGGGGGAAAAGTAGCCCAAACAAAAGAAAATATCCTGCAAAAGATCCAATACGCTGAAAATATTCAAGAGCAAAGGACACCTCCATATAAAAAAGACGTATTAAAGCTTATGCTTCAACACATCTTCTGATTCTCATTTACATTCTTTTATAGTCTTTTTTTATAGCGCTGTTATTTCTGGGATATTTTTCGGGAGTGTCGCTTGTTTTTTCAAATACAATCAAGTTGCGTTCGCTTTCCGAATACGGAAGGTAAATGTGCACTACTTCACTTATTTCGGCGCCGAGAAGAGGATATATATCTTTTGAGCGCTCAAGCTCATCCGATATATTCTTACCCTTCATGGCAATGAATTTACCGCCTTTTTTTACGTAAGGCAGACAATACTCGCATAACACGGGTAGCGGTGCCACCGCACGAGATATGCATATATCGAACTGTTCTCTGAAATTCGCGTCATGTGCACCGAGCTCTGCCCGCGTATTTACTATATCGACTCCTCCGTCTGAAAAGTTAGCTACGATATCACTAAGAAAAGAGAGCCTTTTTTGAAGTGAATCCAACAGGGTTATTTTTATCTCAGGGCGCGCTATCTTGAGTATCATTCCCGGTATCCCCGCCCCTGTTCCTATATCGATAACAGAGCCGCTTATATCAACACACTTTAAGAGCGTAAGCGAATCTATTATATGCAACTCTATAAAAGCTTCATCTTCCGTAATAGAGGTTAAATTCAGCCTCTCATTAGCCGATAGAACCGCATTTTTATATTCAAGCATGCGTATGAGTTTATCTTCAGCTACGTCGATGTCCATGCGCTTGAGTCCGTTTAGCAAATAATCAAATTGACCTCTCAAAGAATGAATGCCTCCGTTTCGCCTTCCAATATCTCACAAAAATGCAGCGCATCATCAACGGTACCCTCCGCCCCTGCATAGTGAACGGGAACCGCTGCGGCCGCCTTTGAAGCACGTACCGATTTTACAGCCTCATCAATACTTTCCATAGTATAAATAGTCCCCAACGGTACAAATATCACATCGGGTTTAAGATTCTCCATTTCCGGCACAAATTCCGTGTCACCGGTATAGTAAAAGCTTTTTTTACCTATTTTTATAATATACCCTACCCAGTTATTCGCTTTGGGATGAAATTTGGTTTTAACTGTATTATAAGCCGGTAATGTTGAAAAACTCACATTGCCGCACAAGGGAACGTCCTTTTCATGAGGATTTACTAATATGAGCTTATAACGCGAATATATCTGCATTTCTTTTCTCATCGTATCGGGCGCGATAAACACCGTATCGGCTTTAATGACCTTAGCGATATCGTCGGGAGAAAAATGGTCGTAATGTGAATGCGTTAAAAATACAAAATCAGCATCGTTATACGGCGAGTCGATTTGATACGGATCCGTGTAAAGAACCTTTCCCACATCTTCAAATCTAAGTGCTCCTTGGGAAAACCACTTCACGTGCTGCTTTACATACTCTTTCATTTTTATCTCCTTACAAGGTTACTGCGCTATTGCGATAACGGCGACAGTGCCGTTTTCGTGCGTTATGGAAATTTTTATGCTTGTTATGAATTCACCTTCGGCAACAACCGAGGCTCTTCCGTTCAATACGACAAACGGTCCGCCTTTTTCATCGTTATGAAGTTCTATCTCTGCCGATGATATCCCCTTCATACCCGTACCGAGCGCCTTGGATACCGCCTCTTTAACGCTGAAACATTTTGCAAGATACAAACTCTTATTCGGCGATGCGTTGTAATTGATGCGCTCCTTCTCCGAAAGAATCTTCTTCGAAAGAGATTCTCTTATAGGCTCCTCCATTGCTTCAAAACGAGAGACTGTAGACATATCTATACCCACGCCTTTTATGGTGCTGTCGTCATTGGTAAAGTACATTTTTTACCCCCAATACAAGAAAAAACCTCATGGATAAATCCATAAAGGCTTTTCGATATAACTTTTACTGAGCCATGCTGTTGACTTTTTTTGCAAACCGACTCTTTTTCCTATCAGCGGCGTTTTTATGAATAACACCTTTGGAAGCTGCCATATCGAATTTCTTGGAAGCGTTTATTAATTCCGCTTGTGCCTTTTCAACATCGCCTTCCGCTACGGCGCTCAAAAACTGCTTTTCCGTAGTCTTAAGGTTGGTCTTAACTGCTTTATTGGCTAATCTGCTTTTTTCATTTGTAATCGCTCTTTTTTTAGCTGATTTAATATTTGCCAAGGTCTCACCTCCCGAACTTCTATATTTTATCATAAAAGTTAAATAATGCAAGCAAATAAGCATAAAATTGTATACAAATAACGCTTGCGAAAGGAGAATATGTCATTTTAAACGGAGAAATACTCATAGAAGCGGCTGATTTTACCAATGCGGATAATATTATCAAAAAACAAAATATAAACGGTATTACAATAAACGACGTTGTTTTAGCCGATAAAAAACAACACAACGAACGCAAAATAAAGGGATGTGTTATGGAATTCATTAGCGACAATGTCGATAGAAGCATCCTTAAAGTCATTCTGCGCAAAAAAATAACAGAACATATACCCTTGACAGAAGCGGACAAGATAATGTTTGTGGGATTGGGCAACGAAGAAATGCAGGCGGACAGCTTTGGCGTTGAAGTATGCAGCAAGATAAATACAGAAAAAAGCAGAAAACAATTGTATAACATATCTCCCTGCGTAAAAGGAATTACGGGCATCGACAGCAAAAAAGTCCTTGATATTTTCACTAGAGAAATAAAACCGGATATCGTCCTGTTCTTTGATTCACTCCTGACAAGACGTGCCGAGTGTATATGCAGCCTGCTGCAAATAACGAACACAACTCCGTCACCCGCAATCGGCGCCGAAAACAATGAAACAATGCTCAAACTTGATGTTGCAAAGTATATATATACGATAGGGCTGCCTACAATGTTTAAGCTTGTAAACTGCGATAATATGAAATACGAGCTTATGACTACCGTTAATATAAGCAAGCCGGTTTATGAAATGAGCAGTCTTATCGCAGAGGTGTTAAATGAGATGGAGTTATAAAGTCTCTTATTTGGGCATATATTTAATAAAAACAGGTATAGCAAATGAAAAAATATATGAAATTCCTTATATCGGCTGTTTCTTTGTTTGCCATAAATACCCCCATGTCTATGCTTGCGCTTCAAGAGGGAGACACCTTCAATATATTGGAAAGCGTTATATGCAATGAAATCAATTATACATTGCCCGAAGCTCACGAAACCGAAAAGGTCTCTGCAGACACAAACATAATTAAAAAGCTAGTTTTCAGAAATCTTCCTTATGCAGAACAAGCTATCGATACATATAAAAACGAAGAGATCCCCGAAAATACGGGAGGAAATACCGATACTGCGATAATAAATGAAGGTAATGATGTAAGCGACGGTAATTACCACAATGGAAATCCGCTGGTATTGATATACCATACACATACAACCGAATCATACTGTGAAGACGTAAATTCCACCGTATACAGAAACGCCGATAACAGTAAAAATATGGTAATGATCGGTGATATTATGGCTAAAGTACTGCATGAGGAATACGGTATAGAGGTACTGCATATAACACAAACGTTTGATGCGCCTTACGACACTGCCTATGACAAGTCGCTCGAAGCTGCCGAACAGCGTATAGCCGAACACCCCACTATAGCTTATGCCTTTGACGTACACAGAGACGGACTTTCCCCAACGGAGGAGAGCAGGCAGATTTACAAAACAAATATTAACGGAACGGACAGTGCAAAAGTGATGATGGTACTGGGTAATTTGTCAAATAATTACACCGACAATTACGCTTTTGCGGAACTTGTCGGCTCTCATATACAAAATATGTACCCGGGATTATACAAATCCACGATAGAAAAACCATACAGATACAATCAATATATCGCAAGCAAATGCATTTTATTTGAAGTAGGCAGCAATCTTTCAACGCCGTCGGAAGCCCAAAATGCAGCTGTCTTTTTAGCAAGAGCTCTCGGAAATGCTATAAGCGCCGATTATTACGATTAAAAAAGGCTGTCATATAGACAGCCTTTTAAATTATTCTTTTGTGTCGTCTGTATCCGCAAAGGTATTGTCCTCTTCGTTGTCCTTTTTCCAGAATTTTATTTTTACGTCGCCTATTTTCATCTCGACTTTTTCATATCCCATAGGCTGTTCTTCCGATACTTTATAGCCTTCGGAAGATTCTGTTTGGATGTTCGGCGGAGTAAAACTCGGCCTCCCTGCGGCAGAGGATCTTGTTTTTACCTCGTTGATACCCGGAGTAATGCTTTCGTCTTCTGTGACAATATTTTCTTTATTGCCCTTTCGGAACTTATAATACGGATTTTCGACTATCCTTCCGTTCACTATCACAAAAGGACTGTCCGTATCGACATCGCCGGTATCGGATTCGTTGTCTGCCAAAGCTTCTTTAATATCTTCCTTCTTTTGAGGTATTTCGTCAAATATCTCTATCGCCTTTGTCAGCGCCTCGCTACTCACGTTCAAATCGGGCTCAGGCTCTTCATCAAACTCTTCTTCAATCGGAACAAAAGCGGGCGGCTCTTCTGTAAGTTCTTCCGTAAGCTCCTCGTTGATATCTAAAGGAAGGTCTTCGGAAAGTGTTTCTTGCATATCTGTCTCTTCAAACTCATTGAAAAACTCTTCCGCGCTCGTGTTATTCTCCGCTTCGGGCTCCGACGGCTCTTCAGCCATGGTAAGCTCTTCTGCGAGAGTCTCCATTTCATCCTGCGGCAATGCTTCCGCTATCTCCTCGGCTGGTTCCTTTTCAATGTTCTCGTCTTGAGTAATCTCATAATCTTCACTTAATTCATCAAATGCAAAGTCATCGTCGAGAGGAACTTCTTCCTCACCCGCAGCTTCGTTCACTTCATCCCTAATAGCCGAAAGCTCCGTAGTATCAAATACCGCGGTAAAGTCATCTTCTATAGAATCGTCGTAGTCCTCCGGATTTTCGCTTTCCGCAATGTCCTTCAAACTCATTTCTTTTTCATCGGGCTGTGAAATATCAAAACAAGACAGAACAGTTGAATTTTCGAAATCATCTATAGTAATGAACTGTTTGCTTTCTTTATTTTGTGTTCTGTAGTAATCAACTATTATATTATGCGCGGTTGAAAAAAGCCATTTTTTTATTTTTTCTTTATTGATTTTTTCCCAATTCAAACATAGAGCAG
>CAYTMY010000003.1:9017-12994 GCA_964439075.1 uncultured Lachnospiraceae bacterium
ATACAGAATATCATCTATAAGGTCGGAGTCGGACTTTTCCGCTTGAAGCTCGCCGTTTCCAACTCCCGGTGCGTTATGAATATCTATATTACCCGAAGTATAATCCTTTTGGTCTTCTTTTTCGTCGTCATCCTCATCATCATATTGTTGCTCTCGCTGAAGTCGCTTTTGCTCCTTGCGTTCTTTTCGAGATAACTTCTCTTCCTCGTAATCATCATAATAGTCGTCATCGTCATCATCGTCGTCTTCATACTCGTAGACAACGCCTAAAAGTAAATTTTGTATCAACATGAAAAATCCAACGGCTATTATAACGGTACCGGGTGATATTACCTCTGCGAATATCGAAGGCAGAGGAATAGGTATTATCCCTCCCAAGAACGACAAACTGGTACTGCCTGTTGCCACAGACATTACAGACGATTGCGATATTGTTCTCTCCGCAATGCCCACCACACTCAGCATATTAGGTGAGATCGGCATTTTACCTCCGTTGATAAACACCACAACAAAGTTCATAACAGTTCCGATGAGCAATGCGAACATCCAGATATTGTTGAGATTCAATATTACTCCCAACAAGAGAAGCGCATAAGCTGCAAGAAGCAGAATATATGACAAGTTTTGAATTATGGTCACATTCATGCCATCGCCGACTCTTATCGCCACAAACAGTAACAGAGAAATAACAAACAGGAACCATGCCTTTATCCCGCTGTCTAAAATATTCGCAAAACTTCCTTTTCTCACCAGTCCGATTATTATCGAAAGAACTGCCACGATTATCAGTATCATTTTATTAACCTTTCAAGATGCATAAGTAGTCATTGTCTAATTTTAACATATTATAATACTTTTTTTAACTTTTTTACAACTTTTTTGTATTTTCCGGCTCTATCATACCGTAGTCTCCGTCCTTTCTTTTATAGACTACACATATTTTATTGTTCTCATTATTTTGGAAAATGTAGAATTCATGTTCCAGTAGTTCCAACTGGAAACATGCCTCCGAGGGAGACATAGGACTGAGTACAAAGGATTTATTTCTGACTATATTGTATGTGTCCTCGCCGACATATTCTTTGATGTTATCGTAACGTATCGAATCGTTATTTCTCTTCTTCAGTTTATCCTTATGTTTTATAAGCTGTTTTTCTATCTTATCCGTCGCTTTGTCTATTGCTACCCTCACGTCCTTATCGGCAACTTCACTTCTAAGCACGTTGTTCTTGACGCCTACCGTTATGTCGACCTTTTTGTCCGTTTTTTGTCCTGTGACGGTAACGGAAACACTCGTGTCGTCGGTGAAAAATTTTTCTAGTTTGGAAAGGGACTGCTCTATCTCATCCTTCAAATATCCTTTCAGCGCATAATTTTTTGAGTTCATCTGAAGTTTCATACACATTACCTCTCTTTATTTTATATGAGTCGCAGACGCGAATGTGGCGAAACAAACCCTTGCCGCGCCTGCCTCCAATAACCGCTTTCCGCATTCATTCAGGGTAGCGCCGGAGGTGAACACATCATCGGTTATTAAAAGCGTTTTATCCGTAATATCGTAGGTATCGTTGAATTTGTATTTATCCTTTACATTCTCGAATCTTTGTTCATAACTCAATCCTATTTGGTCTTTCAATTCCTCTGAGGCAATCAACAATTCGTTATTTAGGTTTATACCGAAGCTTTCGCTTATTTGTGCTGCAATTATTGCAGATTGATTGTAGCCTCTTTCCTCTGTTTTATCTTTTGCGGAAGGTACGCATGTAATTATGTCTATCCCATTTAGCCAAGATTTTTTCTCTATGTCCTTACACATCAGTAAAGCGGCATATTTCGCACCGTATTTATTTCGGTCGTACTTAAAATTCCATATAAGCTTTTCTGAATATTCATCGTATACGAAGGATGAACACCCGCCGAAAAATACATAATTACCGGTCTTGCAGTCCCCGCACAAAGGTAAATCGTCATTCTCCTTGAGCTTTTTTGCACACATGATGCAGCTCATATTATCTATATGCGTGAAATGATCTAAGCATTTTTCGCAAACACCGCTGTCACCGACAAACAAAATTCTTTGACATATACAGCATACGGGATTTTTAGGATATAAAACATCGTCAATAAAATCTGCAAGTTGCTTTATAAATTGCCTCATAAATAATATGATCCCATGCTTGAATTGTGAATAATTTTTATAATTTATTATAACATATAATGCGGCATATTTTTCAGTTTATTTGAAATAATATTGTAATAAATTATGATACGGGAGGAATACATGAAAAAAAACATTGCGTGTATAAGCGCACTTGTGCTGATACTTTCGCTGTCGGCATGCACGGCAAATTTAAATAAATATAAAAAAGATCCCGACGACGGCTATATTACGGAGAATTATATTACGGGCGGCAATGAAAGCATTACGGGGGTCGAAATAGGCTCTGTAGAACTTTCAAACTGGCTCGGCTGCGAAAAACTGAGCTTCGAATTTATGAAAAACGAAGATAAAGCGGGCGGCATTCCAAAATACGAAGTTTTTCTTGTAAATGACAGAAGCGAGATTCAGATCAAACTGTATGGCTGCAAAAGTATAAACGGCGACATCTCCGAAGCATTTGAAAGCGAACACCTGAAGAATTGCACGGCAAAACAAAAAGACGATACGCTAATCATCGACCTTACCTTTACCAAAGGTTTAAAATATATGTTCGAAGAATTTGCCGAACCGTCTTTACTTGTCTTAAACGTCAAGGAAATAACTTAGTCATTTAATCCGTAAAATGCATTTGCGGCTTCGTAAGCACTATATAGGTCTGCCTTGCTTACAAGTTCATAAGGGGCATGCATAGAGAGGACTCCTACGCCGAAATCCACAGTATACGCGCCGTACGCGGCAAGCAGATATGCCACCGTTCCGCCTCCGCCCTGATCTACCTTACCAAGTTCTCCTGTTTGATAAGGTATATTATTATCTTCAAATAATTTTTTGATTTTATAAAGATACTCAGCATGTGCGTCGTTGCTGCCGGATTTACCCCTGCTGCCCGTATATTTTGTGAGGATCGCACCGTTACCGAGCGTAGCGGTGTTTCTCTTTTCGAAAACTTCGCCGAAGGTCGGATCGTAACAACAATTCACGTCCATGGAAAGCACATAAGAATTTGCGAACGCACGCCTCAGCGTAAGGTCGGAATAATCGCCTTTGAGCAAAGCGCACACTTCAGCAAGTATATTTTCAAAAAATTTTGCAGCAAGCCCCGTGGAGCCCACACTACCTATTTCTTCCTTATCAGCCAAAATACAAGCACTTGTTCTTTTAAGCTTTTTCTGCTTAAAGAGCGCCGTAAGCGCAGGATATGCGCATACCTTATCGTCGTGTCCGTAGGCACTGATAAGGCTCTTATCGAACCCTACGTCACGCGGTTTTTCCGCAGGAACAAACTCTATTTCGGCACTGATGAAATCACTTTCCGTAATGCCGTACATTTTGTTGAGTATTTGCAATACGTTGAGCTTTATCTGCTCCTGCTCGCTGTTCTCTGCGGGTATGCTACCGATAACAATATTCAACTGCTCTGCGCTTACCGCCTTCGACATGACCTGAGACATCTGTTCTGCGGAAAGATGTATGAGCAGATCTGTTATATAAAATACAGGTTCGCTTTCATTTTCTCCTACCTTCAGCTCCAGCACATTGCCGTCTTTTGTGGTAATATGCGCATGCATGGACAAAGGAAGGGCAAGCCACTGATATTTTTTGATGCCGCCGTAATAATGCGTTTTCATATACGCAATATTGCCGTCTTCATATAAGGGCAACGCCTTTGCGTCCAAACGCGGAGAATCGATATGTGCAGCCGTAATGTTCATGCCGTTTTCGATATCATCGCTGCCGATGACAAACAGTACCGCACTTTTATTTTGATATCTGTAATATACCCTATCTCCCGCATAAAGTCTTTCGTTATTCTTTA
>CAYTMY010000003.1:13004-18225 GCA_964439075.1 uncultured Lachnospiraceae bacterium
GCAAGTCCGTAAAGCCGTTTTCTTTCGCAAGTTCCACAACATAGGACGAGCATTCACGCTCTGTCTTCGATTCCGAAAGAAAAGTTTTATATCCTTCGGCATACTCCATTATCTCGTTTGTTTTTCCGTTCCATGCGTCTGTTTTTTTATACAACAGTGCACTTTCCGGCTCATTGGTTTTTGTCATTTCAACTCCCAAACATTCATAAGTTCTTCTATTTCTTCGGGCTCCTTGATGACGTCGGTCAGCACTTCGCATCCCTTTGCCGTTACCAACACATCATCCTCAATTCTTATGCCCATATTGTACTTTTCAATATAAAGCCCCGGCTCTACTGTGATAACATTACCCTCCTGAAGGGGTATGCTTCTGTCGAGAGGATCGTGCGTATCCAAACCCAGGGAATGCGACACGCTGTGATAATAAAAATTATCCACTTCGCTTGCATCTTGAATAAGACCTATATCTGTTAGTTCCTTTACGTAATAGTCTTTCAATATATCATTCAGTTCATTCATGCTTATGCCCGGACGTACCGAATTTATGATAAGTTTGTTTGCATTGAGCACTATTTTATAAAGCTCCAACTGTCTTTGCGTAAATTTCCCGCTTACAGGGAACGTTCTGCTCACATCGCTGTTGTACCAATCGATGCTTGCCCCGCAGTCTACAAGCAAAAGTTCGCTATCTTTCATTGTGTCACGGTTGCTCATATAATGAAGTGTTATTGCGTTTTCTCCGCTTGCCGCTATGGTACGGAAGGCAGGTTTCCCGCCGTTTCGTTGAACGACATATTCAAACACCGCCTGTGGTTCATATTCTTTTAATCCGGGTTTTATCATCTTTGCCATTTCGGAGATGGCTGTATTTGTCAGCGAAGCCGCCTTTTTTATAAGAGCCGTTTCCTCAGCGTCCTTTACGGCGCGAAGCGGATAGACCAATTGCGAAAGGTCGTTTATCGACAAGAAGGGAAATCTTCTTGCAATATCGGCACATATAAGATTGTGTTCGCTTTTCGGCTTGCCTTTAGGCGTATTGTTCGCAAACAAAAAACATTTATTGAATTTGCTGCTGTTCACGAGTTTATATATATAATCGTCATATTCATCCGAGAACAATACTTCTTTTATGCCCGATATAAGCGTATATTCCTCTACCGATGGTATCTTACCCGTCCACTTTTCCTTATGGGGGTCTCGTCTGGGAACAAACAAAATATTCTGTGTTCCCGCTTCAGCTTTCACGGTTACAAATTTGACCGAGGGGAAATCGACGCCCGTGAAATAGTAGAAGTTTCTGTCGACTTCAAAATCATAATTCTGATCGTTGGAAGCTGTTTTAGTGAGACCGCTACACATTACGGCAAACGATCCGTTCGGCAATTTATCCGATAATTTTTGCCTTTTATCAATATAATATGAATAATCCATGTTTACCTCCGCAAATGCCTGCTTGAACCTTAATATTAACATATTCGTAACTAAACATCAATTCTTATAAATATTTGCTTCATTTATATGTATTTTTGTCATATTTTTCATTAATACGGCAATAATATACTACGAGGTGATTGAATATGACTAAAAACGACAGTAAATCAAAAAAAGATGAACAATCGAAACAGAAGCAAAAGAACTCCAATGTAAAGAATTCTTCCGAAAATCGTTCGGAAAGTTCTTCGTCAAAGAAAAAGTCCGAGGCAAAATAACACAAAGAAGCACACATCTGAAAAGGTGCTGTGCTTCTTTTATGCAGTGATCTTTCTTATTTTATTCCTGTAGTCGGCTTTTCTGTTATTCTTATATAAATATAAAGTATCGCCTTCCTTTATATAATAAAATATCAAAGACACATTGAATCTGTAGCATACAATACCGATGCGCTTCTTTTTTGACAGCTTAGTGAGCTCACTTATTGAAGCTATATTTATCACCTTGTGTTCTATCAAATTAAACGGTATTTCTATAGTATGCACTCTGAATTTACGTTTGTCTGCAAAAACAATTTTCTCATCTTTTGAAATATACAAAACATTCAATACGGAAAAAACATAAAACAACGCGCTCAGTATTTTATATAACGGCGATGTATTTTCTGCGTTATAAAAGACGAAAACCAACAATGTGCCGGAAAGGAAGGTAAGCAGCTCGCTTATCAGCAATTTTATCAGATCAACTCTTCTCATTTTCAGATTACCTAACGGGAATCATACCAAAGAGGCGTAGAATATTTTGTAACTATGCGCAGCAACGGGAATTTATTCGATTCCTAGCTATTTCTTAAAACGGTTTTATTCTGTATAATACCTTTTAAGGTGATATTATGAATAAAATTTTAAAAACGATTTTAAGGACAATATTGTTTTTGGTTTGCGCAATAATCATTATGAATATAATACCCGCGACCGATGCTGTTGCCGTAAATCCCTTTACAAAGACCGACACCATCATTACGGCGTCGCAATCGGGTTCGGGAGAAGATCTTCCTTCCAATGTAATGGCGGCTTTCAACTCCGCCTCCGCTTACAATATAATGTGTTTTTCAATCTCCGTCGTCATGACATCCGACGACGTGCTTATCGTTGCGGACGAAGACGATTTGAGCAAATACACTGATTTCAGCGGAAATATTTCAAGCAGAACATACGAAGATATAGCGGAATTGAATTTTGCCTATAAATACACTCAAGACGGCAAAATATATCCGTATAGAGATCAATCGTTTGTGTGCGTAAAACTCGAGGAGCTGTTTGAGGCTTTTCCGTATTCCAACTTTATCGTAAATATAGTTCAAACGGGCGATAAAGGGCAGCGCGCAGCTGTAATGCTGTGCGAGCTTATAAGGCAAAATAAATTTTCTTTAAGAGTAGTCGTAAAAGGCTGCGATGAAGCAATAGATTATGCCAGAGAACAAACGAATGTTCATGTTTTGACTGAAGATAAAGAATCCGAGTTTGACAAATTTATCGCCTTAAATAAAATTCTTTTGAGCAAACTCTGCGGAAGACTTAACTTTCAGTATGTAGAAATTTCAATAGATGAATTGGATAATTACCGCAAGGTCGATCTAAAGGCGCTCCAAAGCAGAAACGTGAGCATCTTCATTACCGAAGTCGATACAAAAGAAGAGCTTGAAACGGCTGAACGCTACGAAGTCGACGGTATAATAACAAACGACCCCGGAACAATCATGGAGGTTTTGGGATCGTCTGCAAATACAGAATAAACTTATTACCGGAAAAATCAGAATATGGCTTCGATATATTCTCTCGCGTCAAAAGGAGCGATATCGTCGATGCCCTCTCCTGTTCCTACATACCAGATAGGAACTTTTTTAGCATTGGCAAGCGCAAGTAAAACGCCGCCCTTTGCGGAACCGTCGGTTTTGGTAAGTACTATACCGTCAGGCTCCCTTATCAGCGAAAATTCCGATATTTGATTGAGTGAATTGAGTCCTGTCATTGAGTCGATAACAAGAAGAGAATAAAGATGCATGCCGCCGCGTTTTTTATCTGCAACTCTGTACATCTTTTCAAGTTCCTCCATTAGGTTCCTTTTGTTTTGCAACCTCCCTGCGGTATCGCATATCAAAACATCCGCGCTTTTTGCCTTTGCGGAATCTAACGCGTCGAACAAAACTCCGGAAGCGTCCTGCCCCGTAACGCTTTTTACTATAGGCACTCCGAGTCTTTGCGCCCATACGGTCAATTGCTCGGAAGCCGCGGCACGGAATGTATCGGCCGCCGCAAGCATCACGGAAAATCCATGGTTCTTGTAAAGATTCGCAAGTTTTGCGATAGTAGTCGTTTTCCCTACACCGTTTACACCCATTACGAGAATAACGGCGGGAGTTTCGATTCCCTCATATACGGCGCAGTCTTTGATAATATCGTACGCGCTTTCCGCAACAGCTTGTTTCAACATCTCTATATCAGCCATATCTTTGCGTGCAAGCTTCGCTTTTGCACCGTCGATAACAGCTTCTGCCGTGGCAAAAGGAACGTCGCTCAATACAAGGGTCTCGGTAAGTTCTTCATACAGTTCATCGTCAATGCTCCCGGTAAAAACCTCTCGGAAACGCTGAGAAAAACTCTTTTTTGTTTTTAAAAATCCATCTCGAATATCATTAGGCACTTACTTCACCTTTTTCATTGATATTTATATCGGACAGTTTGACGGAAAGCATCTGCGTTATTCCCTCTTTGCCTTTGGAAACACCGTATAAAGTATCCGCTATCTCCATAGTCATCTTCTTATGTGTAACGAGTACAAACTGATTGGAATCGATTACCGTCAGCATGTATTCGCAAAGGCGCACCACGTTTGCATCGTCCAACGCTGCGTCAATCTCATCAAGCACGCAAAAAGGCGAAGGCTTTATTTTCAAAATAGCAAAAATCAGCGATATGGCAGTCATGGCTTTCTCTCCTCCGGAGAGCGCCGCGATATTTCTGAGTTTTGTATTCGGAGGTTTTGCTGTTATATCGACTCCGCTGTTCATTATATCCTCGGGGTCTGTAAGCACAAGCATTGCCTCACCGCCGTTGAAGAGTTTGGTAAATACGTTGTTGAATTCGATGCGTATAAGCTCGAACTGCTGCATAAACTGCCTTGTCATACTCACGGAAAGATCCCGTATTATCTTCATCAGCTCTTCTTTTGAAGAAACAAGATCATCCTTTTGTTCGCTCATAAGTTCAAAGCGTGCCTTTACCTCTTTGTATTCCTCAAGCGCTTCCACGTTTATATTACCCAAACGTCTTATCTTTTCCTTAAGAGAAGTTACCTCCATAATGCTTTTATCGAGGTCTTCTATAGGCTTCTTGTAAGAGAGCGCAGACGCGTAAGTAAGAGAATAATTCTCCATCATATCCGTCTGCAGATGTCCTATCTCCACCTCTGTCGTCGCTATGCTCGTTTCGATCTTTCCCAAATTTTCTATAACAGCGGTTTTCTCGCTGTTGAGCTGCAATATAACGTCGTTGATACGGTTATATTCAATATTGGATTCTTCTTTCTCTCTGCTCAGGTGCATAAATTCATTTTCGGTTTCCTTGCGCTTGGCTTCATAGTTTGCGTCCACGTCGGAACACTCCGCCACCTGCGTTTCCAAACGCGCTATTTCCTGCACAAAAGCCTCCTTTTGCAGGCTTTTTTTGCGTTTGATGTCTGAAAAATACTCTATTCTTTCCTTTACGTTTTTAATTCTTTCGGTTATGCG
>CAYTMY010000004.1:0-16147 GCA_964439075.1 uncultured Lachnospiraceae bacterium
TTTTTAAGGAATTATTTTTAATAGCTTCTTCGATTAAGTGTTTCCCTTCGACAATAAAAGTATTGGTTAAGTCACGATGCTTTTTTTGGTCTAGTTTTTTAATACTTTTTATATAGTCATTATTTATGGATGTATATAACATTAAAAACCACTCCTTTTAAATTCTTTTTCTAAATCTAATTTTGAGTAAAATATAATAGTTGGTCTACCATGAGGACAAGTATATGGATTATTACATTTTTTTAAATCACTAATTAATTGATCCATTTCTTCTAAAGTTATATTAGTGTTAGCTTTGATTGATAATTTACAGCTTAATGTGGTTGCTACGGCTTCATTAAATTTTTCGATTGAGAAACCTTTTTCAATATTGACAATTAAATCAATAATTTTTTTAATTGATTCATCTTCATATCCAGTTGGTAACCAAGTTGGGTGTGATTTAATAATAACTGAATTAATGCCAAATTCTTCAATATTAAAATTCATATTAGTTAAAATATCCAAGTGTTGTTTTAAAATGATATATTCATTAGTTGGAAGTTCAATCGTAATTGGAAATAACATATCAATTTTATTTTCTTTTGGATTTCCCATTTTACCTTTATAATACTCAAAAATGCAGGCGGCTCCAACATAGCTGTTGAAAATAAGCGTATCCATGCTGTTGGGATTCCAAAAGGAGTTATTGTCGAGATTTTCGACGGTTTCCAACCTGATAAGATGCTCTTCTTTGACGATGCCCTTGCACAGCGCTTCATAATCCTGTGCTGTTTGAGGTCTGGCATACAGATAGCCCTGCACATAGACGCAGCCGATGGATTTGAGAAAATCCGCCTGCGCCGCCGTTTCAACGCCCTCTGCAATTACCGACATACCTATCCACTTTGCCATACGTACGATCGATTCTATAATGTTGCCGCCGCGCTCGGAATCATCATCGTCTTCGAGAAACTTCATATCCAGCTTCAATATCTGAGCGGGAACGCTTTTAAGCGTATTGAGTGAAGAATATCCGCTTCCGAAGTCGTCGATCTCAAGCGTGAAACCATAGCTCAAAAGTTCTTTGACTTTCCGCACGATAAGCTTTGTCGATTTTGCAAATGCGGATTCCGTTATCTCAAGGCGCAATAACTCAACGGGTATATCATATTTTGAGATAAGCCCTATTATCGTTTCTGTCATATCCGCTCGAAACAAATCGTACCTTGATATGTTTACGGAAACGGGAAGAGGATTGCGACCTTCGTCTATCCATTTTCGAAGATATCGGCAGGTTTCCTCCCACACATATTTGTCGAGTTCATATATAAAACCGTTTTGTTCGAAAATCGGAATAAAAATGCTCGGTGAAATAAGCCCTCTTTGAGGGTGAGCCCAGCGCACGAGAGCCTCTGCTCCTATAAGGGCGCTTGTGGAATGATTATACTGCGGCTGAAACCACACCTCAAATTGGCGTTCGGGAAGAGCATTGTCCATTTCCGCTATTATTTGCTGTTCCAGTTCAAGCTTGTCAAGCATGGTTTCATCAAAATAAGCTATGTATTTATCGTAGCGTCCTTTTATCGAGCGTTTGGCAAGATATGCTCTGTCATATAGGGAGGCGACAGGCAATGTAATATCTGTCACGATATAACGACCGACTGAAAATGCCGTTGAGATATTCAAACCTTCGGGTAGGGAAGGTCTGTTTTGCAGCTTTGCTATAAAATCGTTGTTTTTCCATTTAGCATGATACAGAGCAGCGAAATTGTCTGCCGATATACGGCAGCCTATCCCTTCGGTTTTTTGCATATCTTCATACAGGGTTTTGCCGATGAAACGCAAAACACGGTCGCCTTCTCCGGCTCCGTAGCGGTCGTTGATTAGTTTAAAGTTGTTGACGTCAAAGCAAGAAAGTATATAGTAGCCCGGTTCTTGATTTTTAATCATATTTTCCGCTTTTTCAAAGAATGCTTCGCGCGTATACAGACCTGTCAGCTTGTCATGCTGTATTGCGTTTATTAAAGACGCTGTTTCACGCAAGGTTATATTATTGCGCAAACAATGTTTGATGATCTCCGGGTTGTACGGTTTTATCAAAAAATCGTTGGCGCCGAGCGACAAAGCCTTTACTCGAGCTTCCTCTTCCTCGGAACTTGTTATCATTATCACGGGTATCTGTGAAAGTGTGCTGTCAGTTCTCATTTGACGCAGTACTTCATAGCCGTTTGTTTCGGGCATTATTATATCCAAAAGCACGGCGGATATGAACTTGTAATTGCGCAGAAGTATATCGTACGCTTCTTTACCGTTCGTTGCTTCGAGAACGTCATAATCATCGGACAGTAAATTTTTGAGCATCTCACGGTTTATTATATTGTCATCTGCTATAAGTATCGTTCTATGCACGCTAACGGCTCCTTGAACAATTATCGGAAATGTATCGGAAATCATATTACATACAGTTTCAGCCTATTTAAATTTTGATATGTACACTTACGGCTTTGATTCCACTTAATTTTTCTGTTTTGCCGAATACAGATATTTTAACATAAATAAACGATTAATACTATTTTTAATTGTGCTTATTATAATAATTTAGAAATCCGCATGCATTTTCAAAAACAAGTCGCTTATATTTCATTGAGAACGGCTTGTTACATCAAAGCGTTGATATGCATGATTGTACGGATGATAGGATTTCCGTACAAAGGCGCTATTGTTGAAAATCAAGCGATATGTTATAATATTAAATCATGTCAAATTACACCAAACGGAGGCTTGCACAATGATCCTTTCGGATAAAGATGATTTAAAACGTGTCGGTATATACGTTTTTTTCGATAAAGACGGTATTGTGGATGATTATGTTTTTTATATGCTTTCAAGCATCAGACCGTATTTGTCGCAGCTTCTCGTGATAATAAACGGTTTTGTTAGAGATGAGTATTTGCCTCGTTTGAATGAAATTGCGGACGACGTATACAACAGAGAAAACGTCGGATACGATATAACCGCATACAGAGACGGTATTCGAAGGATAGGCTGGGAACAAATTAAGCAAGCCGACGAATGTCTGTTATTTAATTCTACCTTATACGGTCCTTTTTATCCGTTCAGCGAAATGTTCGATACGATGAATAAAAGAGATGTTGATTTTTGGGGTATGCTCAAATACTTTGAAAACAGAGAAAACCGCCTTGATGACTGCGATTATGATTATATTCCGGAGCATATACAGTCTTATTTTTTGCTTCTCAGAAATACAATGCTCAATTCCGAAGAATTTTACGGCAAAATGGAGGAACTCGCCGTTATAGATAATGCCAATGACGCTATCACGCAGTTTGAAGTCGTATTCACAAAGGAATTTGCCGAATACGGATTTGAATGGGATACGTATATCGACGTAGATGATTTGCGGGGGGAAGAGTATTATATTATGATGGCTATGCCGGATAAATTGATATCCGAGAGAAAATGCCCCGTTATAAAACAAAAATTATTTGCGGTAAAGCAGGCGGATTATCCCGTATTCGATTCGGTAAAAAAGGCGCTTTCTTATATCGAACACAATACCGATTACGACGTCGAAATGATATGGCAAAACATGCTGCGCACATTACCCATGGACGAGATAAAAAATATGCTTCATTTCAATTATGTTTTAGGCTCCGCGCCTTCCGTCGCAAGGGGAAACGATAAAAAAACAGCGGCATTGATTTACCTGAAAGAGGTGGAATTTTTATATATGCTTCCGCCGTATCTGGAAAATCTGCCCTCCGCGAGCGATATTTATTTTATATGCTGCAATGAAACGATAAGGCGTAAAAACGAAGAAGTATTACAAGCATATCCGAGCCTAAAATACAAATACCTTGCAAATATCGATCCTTCAAAGGAGGTTTTGTCCGAGAATAAAGATATACTCGATGAATATGATTATATTTGTTTTATTAAAATGAAACCTTTGCAAAAAATCACACCGTGCGTAAACCGTAAATTATATTATGAAAAATGTTTGACGAACTTACTTTATTCCGAAAATTATGTACAAAATATAATACAAACCTTTGAAAATGAACGACATTTGGGAATGCTTATCCCCAAGCCCGCCAACCACAGTTATTTTGCGGCAACCATTCTGTTTCCATGGGGCGCTGTGTTAAAGAAAGGCGCAAAAACAGCGGCTATAGATTTTGACCCGTCAAGCTTTGAAATATATGAAGACGATTTCAATGCCGCTTCCGAACTTCTGACCGATATGGATATACATGTTCCGCTCAGTTTAAAAAATGCGCCTGTTTCTCCCATTGACGGTTGCTGTTGGTTTAAGCGCACTGCGCTTAAAAGCGTTTTTGCCTTTAAGGATTATGATTGCGGAGGCTATTTTGCCGATAAAGAGGACATCAACGGTTTGTTTTTGCATATACCCGAAAGGATTTACTCCTTTGCTCTGCAAAATGACGGATATTATTCGGGTTATCTTTTAAATGACGAATTTGCGGCAATTGAGCTTACAAATGAAGACAGAAAAATAAATTATTATATGGATAAGCGCGCAGACCCTTTTAAGATCCGGCAGACCTTCGGAAATAAGGTGACGGCGAAAATAAAAGACGGTCTGAAAGTGATACTGCCGAAAAAAACTTTCAAAAAAGTATTAAAATGGAAACGAAGACATTTGGGAAGCTGAAAAAGCTTCTCAAATGCCTTCGTTATTTGATGTGTCGTTTTTTACTCTGCTTTATTCAGCTTCATAAGAAGTCTTGTTTTTATCTTTTGTATCGGTCTGTCTATAAACCTTGCCGAAATATAAGCGAGCGCGGCGGATACAGCTATACTGATAATCAGGATGCACAATGCCGAAATATTCCAACCGAGCTTTATATATAAAAGAGTTACAGTTTGTTGAATAAAAAAGCCGTATAAATAAATGCCGTAAGAAATATCCGTTTTAACTGATTTTCCTCGGAGAATATCGGGAAGCTCAAAAGCAAAAGAGAAGCAAAAATACGGTATCGCGAATGTAAGTATCAGCTCTTTGACGAGTCCGTTTATCGGAAAGCATTCAATCGCCAAAAGAAACAATATGCCGACGCCCGTGTTGAGATTGTTTTTCAGAAAATCCATTCGGCTGAAACACATGCCTACCAAAAAATACGGTGCCAATGCAAGCCCTTGCATCCAGTCAGTAGCGTATATGACGACACGGCTCGGCAATATGCCGAGACCGCTCATATTTAAAATTTGTGCCGCGCATACGCAAAAAGTGACTGCGGCAAGAATGATATTAAGAGTTTTTTTCTTGAAAAAACGCCCGAATAACGATATTCCTATAGGTACGCACAGGTAAAGCGCAAATTCTATCGGAAGCGTCCAAAGGGAACCGTTAACCGCTACGGGATAAGGATTTGTTTCGAAAATCCCGGGTAGAGAATAATTAATATGCAGCACTGCATTATAGAATACATACAAAAATGTTGAACGAGATGTTAAATACTGAATGGCGGGAAGCTCCGTTAAGAAAGGACCCACTATATACGCCGCAAAGATAAGGTAAACAATAAGCTGTGGGAGCAGTCTGAACACCCTTTTTATAATATATTTAAAAAATTCGGGCTCATTTTCCCAACTTTTGCATATCAAATATCCGCTGAACGTAAGCAGTATCTTAACTCCTATAATATGAATGCCATTACCGAAAAGAACAGGCACATTTGTTGCTGTGATAAAAGCATTGTGACCTGCCATTACCATAATTGCGGCAAGCAGTTTCAAAAAGGAAATATTGTAATTTTTCGGCATCCTATCTGTTGTATTCATATCAATATACCTCATAATATTAAATCATATTGCTTTATTTTAAAATCAAATGAACTATTCCTCGTATTTTTGAAACAACTCTCCATGTTAATGATTTTTCGATATTTTCGAGTTCTTTTTGTTTGATTGCCAAATCACTGTAGTACAATAATTTTTTTGCCGTTTTTTTTGGCAGAAGCAGACACATATCGTCCAATTTATCGATTATGCGGTTTCTGTTGCGATCCCACTCTTCTTGCGTGTGAATGGTTGCAGATGATTCGGAGGAAATCCATCCTCGGTAGACTGCGGTGACCTCGGAACTGTCGGCAATTCCGCAGGTGAAGACATTTCTCATTATAAAATCCCAGTCTTCGGTGGTATCCAAGGTTTCATCAAAGCGCCTGTTCATGGAAAAGAACAATTCGGCAGGAAAAGCTATCGACATCAGAGGGCACTTATTCTCGGAAATCTGCAGTATAAAATCAAAATCACGGCAATATAAATCGTAAAACTGACCGACAGAATATGTGGCGTTGTTGTTTAATGAATTTGCATCAGATATTATATCCCACATTTGTCTTGCGGCATACGCATGAAGAAGTCTTCCGTTATTCTCTTTGGAAAGCTCATAAAAGGTTTCTGCCCAATTGTCAAACACATAGTCGTCATCATCTAAAAATGATATATAATTTCCTTTAGAGGCAAGCGCACCTTCATTTAACGGAGTTGCGCGGTTTCCGTGGTCAACATTGTGTAAGGTAATTTTTTCCTTTATAAAACAGGGCAGCTCGTTAACAAGTTTTTTTATCGTTTCTTGCTGCTGCGGGTTCGTTTTGTGCATCATTATCAGCACTTCGAAATTCTCGAAGCTTTGGGCGGTAAGGGATAGCAGCGTTTCGGCAAGCTCTGTAGGTCTGCGTCCTTGGGTGCGTATTACCACACTTAAAAACGGTTGATTTTCTTCACAAGACTCTTTCGTATCGGTGAGGGACATTTCTTTTGAATCGGTATAAAAAGGATCGTATATACGCACGAAGCGTTCTACCGAATGAAAAGGCTCTGCTTCAGAGCGTATTTCAGTGAGTTTTTGTGCAATGGAGGTAGCTTGCGAAAGAAGGATATCGCCTTCATATTTGCGGCATATTGTGTCTTTGTCGCAGGCGCCGATTTGTGAAAAACCTGCATCGCAAAGGAGTTTTGTCAAGCTTTTATCGGTAAAAAACGATAGTTGCGTTTTGTCGGATATACCGCTGTTTGGCTGCTCGAATATTCCTTCCATTAGCTTCAAGACTACTCCGTCGTAGGCAATGTTCGGTGCGCTCAAGATAAGAGGAGCTGCAAATTTGACGCTTAGCGAGTGTATGAATTGCAATGTCTTTTCAACGGAGGTTTCAAATTCCAAAAAGTCTGCCGCAATTACAGCCGAAACGGTTCTCTTGTTAAGCACGGAAGCAATATATTCTACGTTATAATTGTCATCATTCAAAATAAAATTATATGCTTCTGCGCCGATTTTTCTATACTCTTTTGACAGCGCGGCATTATCTGAAAAACATATAAATACGCAAGGAGTTTCCGAGCTTATGCGTTCCGCAAGCTCAATATGTTCACAGCCGAACCCAATAATAATGTCTTTGCTTGTGTCGCAGTGTTCGTTGATGAGGGTGATGATATTGTCATTTATATCATTCTGTCCGCAATATTCAAAATTTTGTGTCATGAGATACCTCATATTTAATATCTATGCTTTGCGTAGCAATCGCCGTACATTTTGGATACTCTGTGCTCAGGGTCTATAGGAGTAGGCAGTTTGCCGCTCGCTTCTCTTTTTTTGTAGGCAGCAACAGATTCATGAAATAATTTTTCATCGGATTTGCTATACATGTTGATAAGTGCTTTTACCCTTTTGGGATACGACCATTTATGCGCCATGAGTATATGTGCTTCTGCCGAAAAACGTTTATCGGCATCGGTTGCTGAGTACACAGCAACCGATGTCAGATTTTTTGCGTGAAAAACAGGGGCATTTGCGCAGTATATCACTTTATAACCGTTTAATCGTACTCGCCAACTAAAATCCACGTCGTCGCAGTACATAAAGAACGTATCTGCGTCAAATCCTTTTACCTCTTTAAATGCCTTCATCGATATGATAACGCAAGCAGTTGACGCCCATGCCGTTTCTCCGCTTGCTTCATCGAAGGCTTTCGGGTGTTCTAACGGCATTTGTTTTGCTTCTGTAATCGCAATATTGCTATCGTGGATTTGCGGTTTAATAAGATGCTCTATACAGCGAGGCGATACCAATATGTCCGGATTCATAATCATAAGATAATCATATTCATTAGATGCGGCTAAATAGTTGTGTCCCTTTGCAGTACCTGTGTTTTCATTGAAAAATGTGTATTCGAAATTAAAGAGCGACTTATATTTTTGCGTAAGCGACGTAATCTGAATGTCGTTCAAAACAGGTTCGGGAGAGGCATCTCCGTAATAAACCCTCAGATTATCAAAAGTTACACCCGCTTCGGCGGTCAATTTAATTGAGTTCGCCACGCATTCGAGTGATCTGAATAAGGCTTTCGGTTCATTGTGGAATAATACGGATTGTATTTGCATAGATGAATGAACGGTCATTTATTCTGCCTTTCCGAGTATTTTATTTATCAATGTAGCATCGCCCCAAATAGCGGGAGAATCGTAAGGGCGGTCGGGATATTCGCCGTAATTGAGTTTTATATCAAAGCCTTCATCTTCTATATATTTTTCCACTTGTTCTCCGAGACTAACGGGTTTTCCGGTGCACACGTTAATTATTCCTTTTATATTCGTTTGCAAACAAGCTGCAACTATTTGCTTTGCCAAGTCCTTTACGTCGATAAAATCATATTTGTTTTTGCCTGATGTAAAAGGGAATTCTTTTTTTCCGTCTGCGGCGGATTGGGCTATTTTGGCAAATACGGAACTTCCTCGCATATCGTCTCCGTATATATAGTAAGCCCTGAGCCAATATTCTTCGGACAGGAGATACAGCGATTGTCTGAGCGCATTTTTCGCGACACCGTACTGTGACAGTGGATTGCAGGGAGTATTTGCATCAATAGAGCCTTCCCAATATCCTATTTCATGCATACTCCCCATAGTAGCGATGCGCTTACACCCTCCAACCGCCATATTTTTAAGAAAAACATAGTGGTTTGATAAATTTTTCATGTGTGCGTTCGAATTGTGTATAAAACCATCTCTCCAAGCAAGATGAATAAGAATGTCGGGTTTGCCGACTTTTTCGTAAATATCCTTTTCGCCGCAAAAAATATCGTAGTCAATGGTTTCTGCTCGCTCATCAATTCCCTTGAAATTCAAGTCGCTTGCAAGTACATGGCAGCCTTTATTAAGAAGCTCTTTTATCACATGTTTGCCTATATAGCCACAAGCTCCTGTTACAAGAACTTTCATAATTCCGCCTCCGACACCAAATAAAATATATTTTAATTACTTCTAAAGCATTGAATAAGTAGATTATATCAAAAAGATGGCGTATTACCATGTTTAATTAAATGAAAGTTATATATTGCAAAAAAGCCAAAACCTCTCATAACGAAAAGTGTCGGTTTTAAATATGTAAAGGTTACTGTTGCGCTAATTTGACCACCGGTGTATCTCCTATCATTCGAAAAGAATCTTTCTGCGGATATCACTGCAGCCATTTTCTCCGGTGCGGTATAGTGCTAATGAAGGTTCTGATGTCATAAAAAAAGGGAATCATGATTGATGAGAAAATGAGCCATAAAAGGCAGAGTAGCAATGATGCCGACGCCAAATGAAGAAAAAAACATAATTTTATGTTGAACGGTATTTTTTTAAACGTACTGACAATTTTATCCGAAATGCTGAACATATATAACACTCCCGTTTATTTAAATAATTAAAATTCACCGTTTAAATGAGAATTATTTATTACCGATAATTTAAAGCGGTTTTGATATTGAGATGACAGAAACAGAGCGTTGTAAAAACATCGCTCTGTTTCAATGGAATCGAATACTTTTTATTACGGACGGCGTTTTTGCAGTAGCGCAATCGGTCATTGACACCATTGCCTCATTGCTTTAGAATATAAACAGATTTTCCGAAGGAGGTCATGTATGAAAACAGCGGTATTATACTATACATTATCGGGCAGCACAAAAAAGGAAGCGGAAAGAATCGCAAAAGAGCTGTCGGCTGATATATTTGAGATAAAGGAATTGAAGAAGCGCACTATGTTCAGTGCGTTTTTACCGGGATGTCCGAACGCCATGAGCAGAAAGGCTTCGAAAATACTCCCGATAGAAGCCGAGCTTTCGGATTATGATAAATTTGTTCTTTGCTGTCCCGTATGGGCAAGCTTTCCCGCGCCCGCATTCAATGCCATGCTTGAATTGATACCGAAGGGTAAGGCGGTGGACGCCGTTCTTTGCTCGTCGGGCGGAGATACTTCCAAAAGCAAGGAGGATACGATTGTGTTTATTAAGAGTAAGGGTCTTGTTTTGAGTGGATATACCGATATAAAGACATTTTCGGAGAAGCCCGGTAATGCCGAGTAACTTTAAATCCGTTGTCTTGGACGAAAGGCTTTCGCTTATCGCATCTTTTGCGGAACCTTGCGATATGCTTGCGGATATCGGAAGCGACCATGCGTATTTGCCCGTGTATCTTCTTACGCAGGGCATTGTAAAACATGCTGTCATCACGGATATAAACGAGGGTCCGCTAAACAACGGCAAAAAAACCGCAGCTGCTTACGGCGTGACGGATAGGTGCGAATTTTTGCGCGGAGACGGTCTGTCGCCGCTGCGCGGAAAAAAAACGGATATAATAACGATATGCGGCATGGGCGGCGAGCTCATGCGGCGGATGATACAAAACGATATTGATATTGTCAAATCGGTTTCATGCTTAATTTTGCAGCCGCAGAGCGACATCGTTCCTCTTCTTTCCTTTCTGCTAAAGGAAGGTTTTTCGGTCGCCGATGAGGCTATGGTTCGTCAAAAGCATCTTTTTTATCATTGTTATAAGGTGTGCAGGGACGGAAAAAGCATATATGAAAGTTTTGATAGGCTCTCCTTGGAGTTTTCGGAGAATCTCATTAAAAAACAGGATTCGGTAATGAAAGAATTTCTCGCTTATAAACTTAAGATTGAAAAGGATATACTGCAAAGGCTTAGGGGAAACAATTCTCTTGGCAAGATTGACGAAACACTGCTGAGAATAAAAGGTATTGAGGAAAGGTTGTGCAGATATGAAAGTTGAAGAGATACTCAAGGGGATAAATAAATACGCTCCCGAAGATATTGCGTGCGAGTGGGATAATACGGGGCTGCAGATAGGCAGTATGGCAGCCGAGATAAAAAAGGCTGTGCTTTGTGTGGATGTTACGGAGTATGTCGTCGAAGAAGCTCTGCAAAACGGCGCTGAAATGATAATATCACACCATCCGCTCTTATTTCATCCTCTCGGCAGCATTACGGACGGAACAAGGGGAGAGCTGATAAAAAAAATAATAAAAAACGATATAAACGTGTATTCTTCACACACGAGTTTTGACGCTTCTCCTTATGGTATAAACGCTTATTGCGCGCACAAGCTGGGAATTAAAACAGACAGCTTTTTGGAACCGTTCGGAGAGGGCTACGGCATAGGCGTATGCGGAAACCTTGAAGTGAGCATGAGCGCTATATCGCTTGCAGAGAAAGTCAAGGATGTATTCGGTGCGGAAAATGTGAAAATTTCTTCTTACATGAAAGACAAGACTCTCAGACGCGCAGCCTTTTGTTCGGGTGCCGGCAGCGGTTATATAAATGAAGCAAAAAAGCTTGGCGCCGATATTTTAATAACCTCCGACTGTAAAAATTCCGATTTTATTAAAGCTTATGAAAACAATACGGCGCTTTTATGCATCACTCATTTTGAAAGCGAAAAGTGTTTTATCAAGTTGATGAAGGCTATTCTTCGCAGAGAAGCTCCACAGCTTGAAATTACGGAGTCGGAAGAGTCGGATTTTGAATTATATATCCGACAGTGACCTGTTTTGCCTTGAACGCTCAAGGTTAATTTGATAGAATGAATAAGTATAAGCAAGCCGATTGACCGCTCCTTTATAATCAAAGGGGAGGAAAGTCCGAGCTCCATAGGGCGGAATGCCTGATAACGTCAGGCGGAGGCAACTCCAGGGAAAGTGCAACAGAAAGGAAACCGCTTCGGCTTTGCCGAAGTAAGGATGAAAGGGTGAGGTAAGAGCTCACAGGCGTGCGGGTAACCGTACGGACGTGTAAACCCCATTCGGAGCAAGACTAAATAGGGCGTAAAAATCGGCGGCCCGCCGAGCCCGTGGTAAGTCGCTTGATGCGGTTGGCGACAACTCGCACAGATAGATGGTCATTAAAACAGAACTCGGCTTATGAGCTTGCTTATGCAAGGTATACTACAGTGATATATATTTTATATGAAGTATCGGAGGGAGTAACAAATTGGCTAAGAAAATGAAAACAATGGACGGTAACACGGCTGCCGCGCACGTAGCGTACGCCTTTACGGAAGTAGCGTCTATCTTCCCCATAACGCCGTCGTCCCCGATGGCCGAATATGTGGATGAATGGTCCGCAAACGGGCTTGAAAACATATTCGGAAGACAGGTCAGCGTTACGGAAATGCAGTCGGAGGGAGGCGCCGCGGGAGCGCTTCACGGTGCTCTTGCAGCAGGTTCGCTTACGACCACGTTTACGGCGTCGCAGGGCTTATTGCTCATGATACCGAATATGTACAAAATATCGGGAGAGCTCTTGCCCGCGGTATTCCATGTTACCGCAAGAGCGCTTGCCGGACACGCTCTTTCTATTTTCGGCGATCATTCCGACGTAATGGCTACCCGCCAGACAGGTTTTGCCATGCTTGCCACAAACAGCGTTCAGGAGGTTATGGACTTGGGCGGAGTGGCGCATCTTGCCGCTATAAAGTCAAGAGTTCCCTTCCTTCATTTCTTTGACGGCTTCAGAACTTCGCACGAAATACAAAAGGTCGAAGTTATGGACTACGACGTATTTAAGAAGCTTGTGGATTGGGATGCTATAGCCGATTTCAGAAAGAACGCCCTTAACCCGGAAAATCCGTGTGCAAGAGGTACTGCGCAAAATCCCGACATATTCTTCCAGGCAAAGGAAGCCGCAAATAAATTTTACGATGAACTGCCCGATATCGTAAACGACTACATGGAAAAAATATCCGCCGAAACCGGCAGAGAATACAAACCCTTCAATTATTACGGGGCGCCCGACGCAGACAGAGTGGTGATAGCTATGGGTTCCGTATGCGAAGCTCTCGAAGAAACGGTGGATTATCTCAACGCCAACGGTGAAAAAACAGGTCTTATCAAGGTTCACCTTTACAGACCGTTCAGTGCAAAGTATTTCCTCAATGTGCTGCCCAAAAGTGTTAAAAAGATAGCGGTGCTCGACAGAACAAAAGAACCGGGATCCGCAGGCGAGCCGCTTTATCTCGACGTTAAGAGCTTACTTTACGGTATTAAAGACGCTCCCGAGGTAGTCGGAGGCATCTTCGGTCTAGGCTCGAAGGATACGACTCCCACGCAGCTCAAAGCCGTATATGACAACCTCAAACAGGCTGCTCCCGCCGACAGATTCACTCTCGGCATAATAGATGATGTAACGCATCACTCGCTCGAAATAAAAGAACCCATAAATACGCTTCCCGAAGGAACGGTAAGCTGCAAATTCTGGGGGTTGGGTTCCGACGGTACCGTCGGTGCAAACAAAAGCGCAATAAAGATAATCGGCGACAATACCGATATGTATGCGCAGGGTTATTTTGCCTACGACTCAAAGAAGTCGGGAGGCGTGACTATATCGCACCTTCGTTTCGGTAAATCTCCGATAACTTCCACTTATCTTATCGATGCGGCGGACTTTGTTTCCTGCTCTACGCAGTCCTATGTTCGTCAGTATGATATGGTAAAGGACGTCAAACAGGGAGGAACCTTCCTGCTCAATACCACATGGTCTGCAGAGGAACTCGAAACGGAGCTCCCCGCCTCAATGAAACGCACTCTTGCCGCAAACAACGTAAACTTCTACATCATCAACGCCACGCACGTTGCAAGCGAGATAGGTCTCGGAAGAAGAACGAATATGATAATGCAGGCGGCTTTCTTTAAGCTTGCCAATGTTATCGACTACGAGCTGGCAGAGAGCCTTCTTAAGAAGGAAGTAGTCAAGAGCTACGGTAAAAAAGGTCAGAATATAGTCGATATGAACAACAAAGCTATCGACGGAGCCGTAGATTCGCTTAAAAAGATAGAAATCCCCGCAAGTTGGAAAAACGCGCAGGATGAAGCTGTAAAAGCGGCTCCCGCGCCCGAATTCATAGAAAATATCCTCAAACCCATAAACGAACAAAACGGAGATTCCCTCAAGGTATCGGCGTTTGTCGGCAGAGAGGACGGTAGTTTTCCTGCGGGAACGGCTGCTTATGAAAAAAGATGCATAGCAATAGACGTACCCGAATGGGTCGCCGATAATTGCATACAGTGCAACCGTTGTTCCTTCGTGTGTCCGCACGCCGCCATACGCCCCGTGCTCATTACGGACGAACAAACAAAACAGGCTCCCAAAGGCTTCAATACTGTAAAACCGGTAGGCAAAGGTATGGAGGGTCTCAATTTCCGTATACAAGTTTCTCCTTGCGACTGCACCGGTTGCACAAGCTGCATGAATGTGTGCCCCGCAAAGGAAAAAGCGCTTGTTATGAAGCCTCTCGAAGACAAGATGGATGAAACCGCTAATTGGGATTATGCGGTATCGCTTAAACAGACCGCACCGCAGGACAACAATGCCTTCTCCGTAAAGGGAAGCCAGTTTGTAAAGCCGCTGCTCGAATTCTCGGGCGCATGTGCGGGCTGCGGAGAAACGCCTTATGCGAAGCTGCTTACTCAGCTCTTCGGTGACAGAATGTACATAGCAAACGCTACGGGATGCTCATCAATTTGGGGAGCAAGTGCGCCCAGTATTCCCTATACTAAGAACGACAAAGGTCAAGGTCCCGCATGGGCAAATTCCCTGTTTGAGGACAACGCCGAATACGGTTTCGGCATGTATCTCGGTGTAAGGTCTTTGAGGAATTCCATAAAAGAAAAACTTGAAGAGCTTAATAATGCCGATGCGCCCGCAAACGTAAAAGAAGCCGCAAATACATGGATAGAGAATATGGACGACGCTGAGGGCTCCAAAAAAGCCTCGGAAGCGCTCGTATCAGCTCTTGAAGCGGCAAATGCGGTACCTGCGGCAATAAAGAATTATGTGCTTGAAAATAAAAATCAGCTCGTTAAAAAATCGATGTGGATATTCGGCGGCGACGGTTGGGCTTATGATATCGGTTACGGAGGACTCGACCACGTGCTTGCCTCCGATGAGGACATAAACGTACTTGTTTTCGATACGGAAGTATATTCCAATACAGGAGGTCAGTCTTCAAAATCCACGCCTACGGCGGCAGTTGCAAAGTTTGCCGCACAGGGCAAGAGGGTAAAGAAAAAGGACCTCGGTATGATGGCGGTGTCCTACGGATACGTATACGTGGCGCAGGTGGCCATGGGTTCCGACCCGAATCAGCTTATCAAAGCGCTTAAAGAAGCCGAAAGTTATCACGGACCTTCTTTGGTAATCGCTTATGCGCCCTGTATCAACCACGGCATAAAAGCCGGAATGGGCAATTCGATGCAACAGATGAAAAACGCTGTGGACTCAGGTTACTGGCACCTTTACCGTTACAATCCCGACCTTGCAAAAGAAGGCAAGAATCCCTTTACTCTCGACAGCAAGGAGCCTACGGCTTCGTTCAGAGATTTCATCAACAGTGAAAGCCGTTATACCGCTCTTTCGGTGACCTTCCCGCAGGTTGCCGAGGAACTGTTCGCAAAAACCGAGCAGGACGCAAAGCAGAGATACGAAAAATATAAGACTATGGCTGAGTAACAGACTATTTTAATAAAGGGACTCATTGGTTTGACAATGAGTCCCTTTTCATTATATTCAGAGGTGTGCCTTAAAGAATGATGTTTGAAATTATGTTGAAATATGCTGTTAATTTACAGGCTTTCCCGCAATGCACTGTCATTTTTCAGCGTAATTTCTTTCTTCGCAATATACTTCTTGAGCAAGTACATAAGCCCTTTGATTATCAGGTTTATCGCTAATATCGTCAGCGATACGATTGCCGCGCTTTCAAGCTGCATTTGGGCTTCAAACTGATTGATCATCAGAGAAATCGGTTTTGTTGAAGTCTTTGCAAGGAAGGAAACCGCAGA
>CAYTMY010000005.1:0-14568 GCA_964439075.1 uncultured Lachnospiraceae bacterium
TTAAGGTCAAGGGAATTAAGGGCATAACTGTTTAAAGAGAGGCTTTGCGCCTCTCTTTAAATGCGTAAAGGGGTGGATAAGGGCAGAACTGTTTAATACGAGCCTAAGCGGCTCGTATTAAATGCGTAAAGGGATATTAAGGGCGTAAGGGCAAGGGAGTTGTTGTCGGAAAGGACAGGTCTTGTTTTAAAAGAGGACATATCAGAAGTTATATATGAAGTTTAAGTTCATTTAACTTTAAGACCTGTCATAAATCATCCCTTAACACACTTAACTTGAATACAGACCGATACCCTATTCGGCAGAATCGTCTTAAATACCTGTCGGGATATAATTTTCGGAATAGTTATCTATCCATTTTATAAACGGCGCTACCCTATCGGTATTGTTTTTCAAATACGATGCGCTTATGGAAAGCTCGGCGGTATCCACTATGGGCAAGAGTTTTCTGTTCTGCAACGATTTGTGATAATCTATCGTCAGATCCGACGCGCTTGCGATGTAGCTGCTGGTACGAAGCGCTTCCCGATAGAGAAAATAATCCTCCTCGTAGTATATTTCGTAATTGCGAGAGTGCGATTTTATTTCCTGTATCAAAATATCCTTTGTAAGGCTGTAATTGCCCGGCAGCAACAGCTTTTGTCCGTCAAGATCGCTTAAATGTGCGGTTTTATGCTTTGCAAGGGGCATGTCTTTCGGCACCGACAAAAAATTTTTGGACTTTCGTATAAAGCTGTTTTCCACCTCTGAATGAGTATATGTTTTGTTGGTGATTATAATATCGGTCAGCCCGCTCAGAAGCATTTCAAACAGTTCGGACTCCCGCACTGTCTTTGAGCTTACCAAACTGTCTTTGTTGTCTCTTGAAAAGATAGGCAGAAAATATCTGAGAGTAGCGGGAATATCGGAACATATACGAAGAGGAAGCTGCTTTGTGGAGAAGTCGTTGAGGTCTATGAGCATCTTATCCGAGAGCTCGAGTATTTGATTTGCATATTGAAGAGCCAGTCCTCCCGCTTCATTCAGCTCTATTTTGTTCTTTTTTCGGTCAAAAAGCTTCACTCCGAGTTCTTTTTCCAAATTCATTAAGGAGCGTGTCAGCGCAGACTGTGATATAAACAGCGCTTCCGAAGCGCGGGTTATATTGTCAAATTCCGCGATTTCCCTGAATTGTATCAATTGTTCCAGATTCATATCAGCCTCACTATGCATTTTTTGCATTGTAATAATGAATATTTTATATTTTACAAAACGGTTTGTCAACTGTAAAATGAAAATACAGTAACTGCAGTATTACTCAAAATATAAATATGCAAATCAAAAGAAGGAGATTAGCATGTCTGAAAGCTTAACAGGAAATGAACTTTTTAATTACAAGATAAAGCTGATCCGCGACGCGCAGGGTTGGAAGAAGCCCGACAGAACACCGTTCAACTCGAATATGTTTACATGGATGTTCCATGAGGCGGGTTACACAACGGCGCAGGCAACGCGCGATTACGACATCATTGAAAAATGCATGGTCCGCTACGTCACGAAGTATAAAGTGGATATGATAAATGCAGGTAACAGCGGCTTTAGAAATGCGTTTCTCGTAATGGATTCGCTTGGCAGCGGCAGCAGCTATTCCGATAAGGAAAGCCAAAATCTCAATGCCGTTATTGAAGATGTTTTTACGCCCGACGACTACGACGCCGTAAAAGAAAACTTCCAAAAAGCAATATGGGAGAGAGCTTTGTTTCGCAGGTATCCCGCTGCAAGCGCCTACAGCCCCGAAAAGTTTGCGGAAGCAGTGAAAACGCTTTACGATCTTAACGAAGCGAGAGCGAGAATAGATACGCGTATGCGCGATGAGTTTGGCATAGTGTGCGAAAGGAGCTGGTTGAACTTCTTTCCCGGATATGAATACTTCTTTAAGTATTTTCGGGGAATAAAGGGCGTAGCAATGGATCTTCGAAGATGCCCCGAAAAGCTGTATGAGGTGAGCGACGCCATAGACGAAGTAAACGTTAAGAATTGTGAAGATTTCCTTTTCAGAGAAGCGGACGGAATCAACTGGAATGAACCGTATGACGTGATGATAGGAATGCTCGGTCACACTATTCTTAACAGAAAGCAGTTCGACAGACTGTGGATACCCTCCACTAAAAAAGTACTGGACTGTTGTGAAAAACACGGCAAGCAGGTGTGGTTCTTCTCGGAAGGAAGCTGGGGACGTTTCGGCGATTTCTTCAACGAGTATAAAAAAGGCACTTGCAATATGATGGCAGAGGATGACGATCCATTTGAAATGCGCGCTAAATATCCCAATTTATGTCTGAACGGCGGTCTGTCGGTCGATATGATGGGTCACGGCACTCCCGAAGAATGCGTTGAAATGGCAAAGAAAGCCATCAACGAACTCGGCTGCGACGGCGGGCTGATACTCGCGCCGAACAAAATGGTCTCCTACGCTTATGACATGAAGGCGGAGAATTTAAAGGCAGTCGGCGATTTTGTGTTTGAATACAAAAATTAGAGGATGTGGTGAAAATGGATATTACAAAATACCCCGAAGGACCTCGGGAAATCATCAAGTATATGAATTTTATGCCGCAGGATGAGCAAGCGCGCATGAAACTTCTCATGGCATTTATGAACAAAGTAACAATGGGCTGAGCCTAAAAAATATTTATAAAATCGACCTGTGTGCGGCAATAAAAATACCGTATATTCCGCACAGTCTGATTTTTGTACTTAAAAATCAACACAGAAAGGAAATTTTAAATGAAAGAGAAAAAACTGCATTACGCATTTATAGTAGCTATCGGACTGTTTATTCTGATGTTTCCTGCCGGCATGGTAATGGGTACGGCGAGTATATTTTACGCTCCCGTAACCAAGGAGCTCGGAATAACCATGGCGCAAATGGGCATGAACATGACGATACTTATGGTGGTGCTTGCCGTTGCCATGCCCCTTATCTCAAAGCTGTTCAACAAATACGACACGCGCATTATTTTGACGGCAAGCGTCATTCTCAATGCATTGAGCTTTGTATTGAGAGCGAGTACGGGCAGCCTTTGGGTGTTCTACTTCACATCGGTTTTACAGGCATTTGCATTTGCTCCGCTCATCAACTTGTCCATACCGCTTCTCGCAAACAACTGGTTTGCAAATAAGCCCGGTACGGTCATAGGCATCTGCGCTCTTGCACAGGGGCTTGCGGGAACGATATTCTGCTCTATCGGCGGTCTTATCATTCAGAATGCGGGTTGGAGAGCATGCTATTGGGTATGGGCGGCTATCACCCTTATAATGGGGCTTCCCGTCACGTTGTTTGTCATAAGAAAATTCCCCAAGGACAAGGGGCTGCTTCCGTTCGGCTACAAAGCTACTGACGGCGATGGTAACCCGACTACGGCAAAGGTATCGGGACTTGACTTGAAAAAAGCCATAAAGACTCCCGCCTTTTGGATGATCGGCATAGCTGTGGGTCTGTTCACATTTGCCAACCAATACAGTCAGTACATGAACGCTTATGTGCAGACATTGGGCGCCACGGCGGCAGTTGCGGGCTTGGTCTCATCGGCGCTTCAGTTCGGAAACATGACCGCTAAAGTCGTGCTCGGTCCTATATGCGACAAGGGCGGCAAGCTCGGCGCTATCGTTTCGGGTCTTTTGGGAACTATAGCTCTTGTGGGTATCGTATTGTTCGGCGGTTCCAATACCACCGTCATAGCGGTTCTCGTATTCCTGTACGGTTTTCCTTACGCAGCGCCCAACCTCGTATTCCCCATTCTCACAAGAGAAGTTTTCGGTGCAAGAGAACTTAGCAAAATATGGCCGAATATGGTTATATTTCTAAGCCTTTTCGGAGCCTTCGGAGCAACTGTATGGGGTGTGCTCATCGATAAGCTCGGAAACTATCAGACCGGAATGTATTTCGACGCCGCGATATATATCATAGTTATCGCGTTGGCAGTCGGTGCTAGCGCTATAGGCAAAAAAATAAAAAATCAATGGACAGAAGGCGAAGGACAATATAATCTCATTAGGTTATTGAAAAATTATATGAGCATTTATGTGACTGATTCCAATAAGGAGCATACAAAGTGAAACAGAAAACAAAATCGCAGATAGTATTCAGTATACTTGTACTGTGCATGTATTTAAATATAGAGAATATAGTTTCACAAATGTTGGCTGATATGTCGGCTGCATTTCCAAACGCAAGCTTGGTGGAGGTGCAAAAGGTCTATTCGTTGATTTTTTTGGTAGAGATGATAACGAATTTCGGAGTGGCATGGCTTGTAAGCAAGCTCTCAAAGAGAAAGATAATAATTCTCTTCCAAGCGGGAACCGTGATAGGGGGACTGATAGGATATTTTTGGGGAACAAAGCTGGCAACGCTTTATCTGTCGAGTATCATTATCGGCATTTCGGCGGCAATTATAGGCACTATGAGCAAGGCGGTGGTTCCGGAAAACTTCACTACACAGGAGGCTCCGCGCGTTATCGCCATATCGCAAATAGCTACAAGCTTGGGTTCGGTAATGCTTTATACGGGCAGCGGCTACCTTATGGTGCGTACGTGGCGCAATGGGTATCTCGCATTTCTGTTCGGTTTGGTATCTTTGTTTGCGGCGCTGTTTCTTTTGCCCGAAGGTCCCGTGGAAATACGTGTGAAGGATGAAAACGGTAAAAAACCGAAGATATGGACAAAGGATCTCGTTCACGATGTGGTGATAACGGCAGTGTTCTTCATTATCTTTATAACGTACAGCTCCAACCTATCCTATCTGGTGGCGGAAAAAGGCTTTGGAAATTCGGTTATGGTGGGTTATCTTTCTTCTGTCCTGACAGCTTTTACCTTTGTGGCAGCCGTGATATTTACGAAATCTCTGAAGCTGACCAAAAAATATATACTCGTTATATCGTGTCATTTTGTACTTCTGGGCTTCGGCCTGATAACGATATCGAGAAATATTTGGTGGGTGGTCATAGGTACGGCTTTTGTAGGTCTGGGACAAGGCACCTTCACTCCCGCTGTATTTACGCATGTAAGCAGATATGTCAAGCAAAATACGAACTCGGTTTCTTATGCGATGATAAATGCTGCAGGCAGCTGCGGCTATTATCTCGCTCCGTATATTATAACAATACCTTCCGCACTGTTCGGCGCTATGGCAGTAAACCGCTTTGAATGGGCTATAGTGCTTATGGCTTTGATGATATTGGGAGAATTTATTTTTCAAAAAAAGCAACAAGAGAGCGTATACTGATTCATCGCTGTATTCGATAATCATAATATTCGGCGCCGATAAGCACGGTCTTCTGTGTGAATCGGCGCCTATTGATAAAATACCGCATAATATTAAGGAGAATTATACATGCAAAAAAAACTCGGTTTCGGACTCATGAGATTACCTCTTACCGATGAGAGCGACCGTTCGAAGGTAGACATTGAGGAATTTAAAAGAATGACAGACCTGTTTATGGAGCGCGGTTTCAAATACTTCGATACCGCGCACCGCTATAACGACGAGGCAAGCGAACCGTCGCTGCGCTAGGCTCTTGTCGACAGATATCCGCGTGAAAACTTTATTCTGACTGATAAGATAACCTTCAATTACATAAAAAAGCAGGAGGATCAGGAGCCTTTTTTCAAAAGCCAGCTTAAAATATGCGGGGTCGATTATTTTGACAACTACCTTATTCACAATTTGGGTGAAATATTTTACCCCATGGCGCAAAAGTTTGAAACCTTTGAATTCCTCAAGCGCATGAAAAACGAGGGGTATATAAAACACATCGGATTTTCCTTCCACGGAACTGCCGATGTTTTGGAGACAATATTAAAGGAGCATCCCGAAACTGAAATAGTACAGCTGCAAATAAATTATCTTGACTGGGAGGATCCTGTTATACAATCGAAAAAATGCTATGAGGTTGCAAGAAAATACGGCAAAAATGTAGTGGTCATGGAACCCGTTAAAGGAGGAACGCTTGTGAATCTGCCCGATGAGGTTAGGCAGATGCTCAATAAAGCGCAGCCTAAAGTGAGTTTGGCATCGTGGGCGATACGCTTTGCCGCAGGGCTTGACGGTGTGCTTACAGTACTAAGCGGCATGAGTAATTTAGCGCAAATTGAGGATAACACCTCATATATGAGCAATTTCACACCTCTCGATGAGGGCGAACTCGCCCTGCTGAAAAAGGCGGCGGAAATGATACACGAAAGAGCGGAGATATCCTGCACGAATTGCCGCTACTGCACTACGGAATGCCCGAAACAGATAGCCATACCGGATTGCTTTGCTTTATACAATAATATGAAACGTCTGAAAAATACGAGCTATTTGGCAAATCAAAAGGTTTATTATGCTAACCTGACACAGCACAGCGGCAAAGCTTCGGAGTGTATCAAATGCGGTTTGTGTGAAAAGAACTGTCCGCAGCATATAAATATAAGACATGCGCTTGAAGAAGTATCCGAGGCGTTTGAATAAGCATAACTCGAACACAAACACCACTTGAAGAGATTGATTTGATTGGCTTTATCGAAAAAATTAAAGGTAAAAGAATAGAGCAGATATTAGCAGAGATAAATTAAACAAAGAGGGAAAAGTGGGTGAATGACCTTCGTCCACCTTTACGTTACATGAAACCGGTGCTACTGTGGCAGTGTCTGTTGCAGCTTGCATCGCTTCTTCCGTCTTTTCACGATTTACCTCTATAGATGCGAATTGGAAAATTTACTTGAAACATCCGATGAATAGGCAAGGTACACAAGAAAATATGTGCGATCTCCCGTGCTAAACCATTAGAACAGGGTTGCATCGAGTCCATATCTGGATTTGTAGCTCATAACCTGTCAATTGTAAAACATTATGGTGTTGTGCCAACCGCCAAAAGAACGCTATTGTACTACGCCTTTTCATAAAATGCAAATTGAGCAAAGCGACGGGTAAGCCCGCCGCTTTGTTTATGTCCTCATTCCACCGTCCAGATAAATCGTTCTATTTTATCTCTACCATATATTCCGACCTTACTGCGCTTTCGTATACTTATACTCCTTACCGCTTGCAAGCACCGTAAGCGTCATCTCTTTGCCGTTTATCTTATAGCGCAAAAACGAAAGATGCTTGGTTGCGTCATTGTAGGTATAAAGTGTATCCGCGTTCTTATCGTACGTCCATTTTAAGTCGGCCGTATGCGCTTGCGCGGGGTCCGCGGGGCTGAACGTATAGGCGCTGCCGTCTCCTTTAAACACGTAAGTGCTTCTCGAAGAGTCCTCGCAAATCCACGTTCCTTCAAGTTCCTTGGGTTTTTCCCCATTTTCGGGCAGCGTTTTGGGCTGAGAACCGCCGTATACAAACGTCGCCGAGCTTCCCGCTTCTGTATTGGTTATGGTAAAGCTGTCTTCTCCCTGCTCAAAGCGGTAATCGAGCTCCCACCAACCTATCACTTCTATATCCAACTCGCCTTCGTCGAGCTCCCAATAGAATTCATACTCTGTTCCGTCGTTATTTTGCGCGCCCTTGCCGTTTTTTTCAAAGCTCATCGTCACTTCCGGCGAATACTGCTTTTCCCACGTGCCTACGGCAACAAGCTTCTCCGTCGGTTTCATCCCTCTGTAAGGGTCATTTGCGCCGCACGCGCTCATGCCGAATAAAACGGCGGCGGTCAACATAACGGCAATTATTTTTTTCATCGCAATTCTCTCCTGTAATTCTTACTCATCGTTTCTTATTTTATGAAATATTTCATTTCCGCAGCTGATGCTGCAGGCGGCGTTCATCATAATTTCTTTTTTATTTCACTCTTTCTTTCGTACTTCCTGTCGTCCTCGCTGTGGCGCGAAGAAAGCTCTTTTTTTATCTCTTCGGGAGTTATTCCCGCCTCTCGCATGAGTACCATGGCGTGGTAGCACAAATCGGCAAGCTCATATACCGTTTCTGTTTTATCGCCCTTTATGTCGGCTATCACCACTTCCGAAGCTTCCTCCGCGAATTTCTTGCATATCTTTTCTCTTCCCTTTTCGAAAAGGTAAGTGGTGTAGCTTTCTTCGGGGCGTTCTTTATCGCGGCGGGCTATAAGCTCATAAAGCCCTTCAAGCGAAAACGGTTCTCCGGCGCCTTCCGCATCGATATATATATCCTCAAAAAAACAGCTCTCGCTTCCCGTATGGCATGCGGGACCCGTTTTTATCACTTTGCATACAAGAGCATCTTTGTCACAGTCTGCTGCTAGGCTTATCACCTTTTGCACATTGCCGCTGGTCTCACCCTTGCGCCACAGTGTTTTGCGGCTGCGCGAATAAAAACATGTGCGTTTTTCTTTGAGTGTTATTTCAAGGCTCTCTTTGTTCATATACGCAAGAGTGAGAACCTGTTTTGTGTGAAAGTCCTGCACTATAACGGGCATAAGACCTTTTTCGTCAAATTTCAGCTCGTTTATATCAAAATCCATTTTCATACCGCCCTTTAAATTATGCGCATATTTACGCCCTCGCGCGCAAGGTATGCCTTCAGCTCGTTTATCTTTACTTCTCCGAAATGGAAAATGCTCGCGGCAAGCCCCGCGTCTATTCCTTCAAGCTTGAAAAGCTCTTTGAAGTCCTCTTTCTTTCCCGCTCCGCCCGAAGCTATCACGGGTACGTCCACCGCCGCGGTTATGTCCGAAAGCATTTGAAGGTCGAATCCGTCCTTCACTCCGTCTGTATCTATTGAGTTTACCACTATTTCGCCCGCGCCGCGTGCAACGCACTCCTTTGCCCAGGCAACCGCCTCTTTACCGGTATTTTCACGCCCGCCCTTTGCAAATATGCGGTATGTTCCCTCCACACGCGCTACGTCCATTGAAAGCACCACGCACTGGTTACCGTATTTTTCCGCCGCTCTGTCGATAAGAAAAGGGTCTTTTACCGCACCGGAATTCACGCTTACCTTGTCTGCACCGCAGGCAAGCACGCGCGCAAAGTCGTCGGTAGTATTTATACTACCTCCCACCGTAAGCGGTATGAATATGCGCTCCGCCACTTTTTTGAGCACGTCGGTAAACAAAGGGCGCTGTTCATAGGAAGCCGTTATGTCATAAAACACAAGCTCGTCCGCTCCGCAGCCGCTGTAATATTCCGCCAGCGCCACGGGGTCGCTCACGTCGCGTATCCCTTTAAAATTTTTCCCCTTCACCACTCTGCCGTCCGCTATGTCGAGGCAGGGTATTATCCTTTTTGTTATCATCTCAAAGCCGCCTTTATCGCCTCGGAAAGCTCGATAGCCCCGGTATAAAGCGCTTTGCCGAGTATAGCGCCGTAGATGCCCATTTCGTTCAGCGTGACGATTTCGTCAAGCGAGCTGATACCGCCCGATGCGATGATATCTATTCCCTTAATCTGCGAAAGCCTTTCATAAAGAGCAAGGTTGGTGCCCTGCATCGTACCGTCGCACGCAATGTCCGTGTATATCACGGTTTTTACGCCGAGTTGTACGAGCTCAGCTACGAAATCCTCTCCGTTTATGTCGGACACATCCTTCCAGCCGTTTACCGCCGCTCTTCCTCCTGAGGCGTCCACCCCCACGGCAATGCGTGAAGAATACTTTTTTACCATCTCCGTAAGAAAGTCAATGTTGTTTACCGCCGCAGTGCCGAGAATGACGCGGTCGACCCCGCATTCAAAGTAGCGCTCTATACGCTCCTGTGTGCGAATGCCGCCGCCTACCTCCGTAAACATACCGCTGCCCTGCGCAATGCGCCTTATCGTGTCGAAATTTGAAAGCTCTCCCGAAAGCGCACCGTCAAGGTCGACTATGTGCAGATTGGACGCGCCCGCCTCGGCAAACCTGTCGGCTGCATTTTTGGGGTCGTCCTCATACACGCTCATTTTGTCGAAGTCGCCTTTGTAGAGACGCACCGCCTTTTTATCCTTTATATCTATCGCGGGGAAAATCTGCATATACATAGTCCTCTTATTATGAATTGTTTATAACTTGTCGATAAGTTTATGCTTCGCATATTTCGGCGAACGCCTTTAGTATTTTCAGCCCTTTTTCGCCGCTCTTTTCGGGATGAAACTGGCAGCCGTATACATTTTTCTCGAACACCGTTCCCGCCACGTCTATGCCGTATTCGCTGTAGGCGGCGGTGTTCTCATTTTCTTCGGGAACATAGAACGAATGCACATAATACATATACTCTCCCTCGGAGGTGTATTTGAGTATGGGGCACTCCTTTTTTAATTGCAGCGCATTCCAGCCTATCTGCGGAACCTTCAGACTTATATTCTTTAAGCCGAAAGCCTCTTTCATGCTTACTACTTCTCCTTTAAGGTAGCCCAGCCCCCCGTGCTCTCCAAACTCACAGCTTTTCTCAAAGAGCAGCTGCATGCCGAGGCATATACCCAAAAGAGGCTTGCCGTTTTGTACAGCCCGGTCGAGAGGCTCCCTCAGCGCCGAGCGCGTAAGCTTATCCATGGCGTCTCCGAAGGCTCCCACGCCCGGCAGTATGATCCCGTCGGCATTTTTTATAACTTCGGGCTGCGAGGTTATTTCGTTCGGTATATTCAAATACGTAAGGGAGCTTGAAAGAGAGAATAAATTCCCCACTCCGTAGTCGACGACTGCTATCATCAAAGGGCTCCCTTCGTCGAGGGTATCTCGTCTTTGTAGGCTTCGTCGTAAGAGACAGCCTGTCTCATTGCTCTGCCGAAAGCCTTGAATACTCCCTCTATGATATGGTGCGTATTTTCACCCGCAAGCTGCTGTATATGCAGCGTTATGCCGCTTGCCCTGCAAAAGGCGTAAAAAAACTCGCTCACAAGCTCCGTGTCAAAATCGCCCACCTTTTCGTTGGGTATGTCGAGCCTTATATCCGCATACGCTCTGCCGCTTATATCGAGAGATACCATTATCAAGGCTTCGTCCATTGGCAGTATTATCCAGCCGTAGCGCGCTATGCCTTTTTTATCCCCCAAAGCCTCGGCAAACGCTTCGCCCAAAACAATGCCCGTATCCTCCACGGTGTGGTGGTAGTCCACATGGGAATCTCCTTTGGCTGCAAGGCGTATATAAAACCTTCCGTGAGAGGAAAACAACTCAAGCATGTGCGCAAAAAAACCGCAGTCCGTCGTTATGTCCGCTTTTGCGCCTGCGTCCAAACCAAGGGATAGGGATATGTCGGTTTCGTTTGTTTTTCTGTTTATATCGGCTTTTCTCATAGACCCTCCGCGGATAAAATCTCTCTTATGTTTTTTATGAGAATATCGGTCTGTTCGTCCGTACCCACTGTGATGCGCACGTAACTTTTTATTCTGTCAATATCAAAATACCTTACAAGTATACCGCGTTTTTTCAGGCTTTCATAGAGCGTTTTGCCGCTTAGACCCTCTCTTTGCCCCGCAAATACAAAATTTGCGCTGCTTTCGGGTACGTTAAAGCCCATAGCTCTGAGCTCCTTTGTAAGGCGCGCGCGCGTTTTTATAATACGCCCTGTGCACTCCTTCATATACGCTTCGTCCTGCAAGGCGCATACCCCTGCTGCCGAACTGAGACGGTTGATGCTGTACGGGTTAAATGAAAACTTCAGCTTGTTCATATCGGCTATAATTTCGCTGTCACCTATGGCGAAGCCGAGCCTTCCTCCCGCAAGAGAGCGCGACTTTGAAAACGTCTGTATGACGAGAAGGTTATCGTACTTCTTTGTGAGAGGCACCGCACTTTGTCCGCCGAAATCGACGTAGGCTTCGTCCGCCACCACAAGTCTGTCTTTGTTCTGCGTTATAATTTCTTCCAAAGCTTCAAGGCTCATGGCTACGCCCGTGGGCGCGTTTGGGTTTGATATAAACACAGCTCCCTTCACATCCCTGTAGTCCTCGGGCGCTTGTGTAAAGTCGTATCTTAAAGGTATTATTTCATAGTCTATGCCGAACAGTCCGCAGAATACGGGGTAAAACCCGTAGCACAAGTCGGCAAAGGCGGCTCCGCCCTCACCGAAGGCAAAGAACGCAAAGGCAAGCACCTCGTCGCTGCCGTTGCCCGCAAATACGTTTTTTCCTTCGACCCCGTATACCTTTGCAATTTGTGCGGTAAGCTCTCTGCAATCGGGGTCGGAATACAGCCTCAGCAGTTTGGCTTCTTCGCCGTTAATCGTACGTATGACTGCCTCTGAAGGAGGGTAAGGGTTTTCGTTGGTATTCAGCTTTATCATCCTGTCCATATCGGGCGGCTGTTCTCCCGGTACGTAAGGCTTCAGCCTTTGCAGGTAGCCCCGCATAAATCTGCTCATTTTTCATCTCCGAAACGTGAAGCAATGCTTCTTGCGTGCGCGTCGAGCCCCTCCGCGTGTGCAAAATATTCTATTTCCTCAGCAACCTCTTTAAGCGCCTGTTCGGGATAATATATATAGCTTGAACGCTTCAGGAAGTCGTATACCGAAAGAGGGCTCGAAAAACGCGCGGTGCCGCTTGTGGGAAGCGTGTGGTTCGGCCCCGCGTAGTAATCGCCGAGAGCTTCGGGTACGTTTTTACCCAAAAAGATGCTTCCCGCATTCGTTATCTGCGGCAGTATATCAAAGGCGTTCTCCGCCGCAATTTCCAAGTGTTCGGGCGCTATCTCATTGGCGGCAGCTACAGCTTCGGTCATATCCTTCGCTATTATCACCTTGCCGTTGTTTTCAACGGAGGCGCGCGCTATCTCTTCCCGCGGCAGCTCTTTAAGCTGTTGTTCAAGTTCCTTCGCCGTTTTATCGGCAAACTCGCGCGATAGGCAGATAAGCACCGCCGAAGCGTTTTTGTCGTGCTCCGCCTGAGAGAGCATATCCGCCGCCACGTGTCGGGGGCATGCCGTCTCGTCCGCTATCACGAGAATTTCGCTCGGACCCGCTATCATGTCGATATCCACCTTGCCGTACACCAGTCTTTTGGCGCATGCTACATAAGCGTTTCCGGGACCCACTATCTTATCGACGGGCTTAATGCTCTTTGTACCGTACGCCAGCGCAGCTATCGCCTGTGCGCCGCCGCACTTGTAAATTTTGTCCGCTCCCGCTATTTTTGCCGCCGCAAGTATGGGAGCGGGTATTTTCCCGTCGGCTTTCGGCGGGCTTACCATTACCGTCTCCTCCACTCCCGCTATTTTTGCGGGAATTATATTCATAAGCACGCTTGAAGGGTAACTTGCGGTGCCGCCGGGCACGTAAACTCCCGCACGTTTCATGGGCAGGCACTTCTGCCCGAGAACGATACCGCCCTCCTTTTTCATCTCAAAAGAGTCCTTCTTTTGCAGAGAGTGAAAGGCGCGTATATTTTCCGCCGCGCGCATGAGTATTTGCTTAAAGCGCTCATCGAGCGTATTGAATGCTTCGTCTATCTCTTCTTGACTCACTTCAAGGTCGGTTATATCGGCTTTGTCGAATTTTTTGGTGTATTCCAAAAGGGACTTGTCGCCGTTTGCGCGAATATCGTCTATTATTTCCCTCACGGCGTCCGTTACCTTATCCTCGGGAGTCTGTGCGCTTCGCTCGAATATTCGCTCTATGGGCATTTCCTTTAAATCGTATATTTTTATCACAGTACAGCGATCATCCTTTTCTTTATTTGCGTTATCTCGTCGTACATAAAGGCAAAGCCAGCCTTGTTGGCAATTAGCCGTGCGCTTGAATGCGCTATGGTATCCGTCACGCAAAGCCCGTTTTCACGCAAAGTTACGCCCGTTTCCACAATATCGGCTATCACGTCCGAAAGCCCCAGTATCGGAGCAAGCTCTATGCTGCCCGACAGGCTTATTATGTCTATGTCGCGGTCAAAACCGCGGTAGTATTTCTGCGCGGTGTTCGGGTATTTCGTAGCCACCTTCAATGGGCGGCTCATATCCTCCCGAAAGCCTTCCTTTGCGGCTATGCACATATCGCACACGCCTATTTTCAAGTCGCAAAGCTCGTATACGTCGGCGTTTTTTTCCTCCAGCACGTCCTTGCCCGCCACGCCTATGTCGGCGGCACGGCGCTCCACGTACACGCTCACATCGGTGGGTTTTACGAGAATATACCGCATACCGTCCGCCTCGCATTCTATGACGAGCTTTCTTCCGGGCGTTCTCACCGCCGTCATGTCATACCCTGCTTTTTCGAATATATCTATGGCTTTTTCGCCCATTCTGCCCTTAGGCAGCGCTACGGTAAGCATCTATACCACCTCCTTGGGGTTATCGGGTATAAGCTTGTAGGTATGTTTTGCCTTTATCGACGGATCCTCTTGTTTAAGAGCGCACACGCGGTCTTCTTTTTTCAGAAGCTCCTCCATTGCCATACGCACGGTAAGCGCGTCGGCGTCTGCATATATGAGCAGCGCGTCGGTATCGTATTTTTCGGGAACTTTTACCGCCTCCTCTATTCTGTCGAGATATGCCGCAAAGCCTATGGCAGCCTGGGTCTTACCGAAACGGCGCATGAGCTTGTCGTACCGACCGCCCGAAAGCACTTCGTAAGGGGAGGACTGCATATAGCCCGAAAATATCAGCCCGTTATAGTAGTCCATATCGCCCGTCACCGAAAAATCGAAGTATATATTTTCTTCAAATCCGCTGCCTT
>CAYTMY010000005.1:14578-15836 GCA_964439075.1 uncultured Lachnospiraceae bacterium
TTGAGAGCGTCGGCAAGACTGACGAGCCTGTCGTACGCCTGCTTTGCCGAATCGTTAAGCGCATATTTTTTAAGCCTTTCGGCGCACTGTGCAAACGGGAACGATTCGCAGCACGCGTCGCACAAAAGTTCGGTATATTCCGCATCAATGCCCATATCGTCAAGCAGTCCGCGCAGCATGTCTGCATTCTTTCGTCGAATATACGAATATATTTCGCTTATTGCGGAGGCTTCCGTAAAACGACCCTCTATAAGGGAATTCAGAAGCCCCGTGTGCCCCACGCGCAGTATAAAGTCTTCTCCGAGGGAAGCAAGGGAGGATGCCGCAAGCAACAAGACCTCCGTTTCGGAATATATGTCGTCTCCGCCGATAAACTCCACGCCCATTTGGCGTATTTCCTTGTATTCGCTGCTGTCAGGCTCCGTGCGGAACACGTTTTCGTTGTAATACAGCTTTCTTATCTTTGCGTTCTTTGCAGTATTTTTCACGATACTTAGAGTCACGTCGGGCTTTAACGCCATAAGCCGCCCGTCGGTATTCGTGAAGGTGATTATTCCTTCGCTTACGAGAAAACTCTTGTTTTCCATGTACATATCGTACGCTTCGAATTTTGCCATGCGGTACTTCCTGTAGCCGTAGCGTTCAAACAAGCGTGAAAAAATTATGGGGATACGTTCCTGTGCGGAAAGTTTGTTTATGTTCATTTACGATCCTTCTTCTGCATTCTTTATTTTACAGAGTATACCATATTCGAAGACCTTTTTTAAGCGGGGTGAGAAGGTTTTGCTCTGCATTGTTTGTTAATATAGCATACTTTTTTACTTTAGTCAAGTAAAGTAATGAATTAATGAAGTGTTTTGGTTTTTTGTACTGACGTACGGATTTGTTTTTAAGAAGGTTTGCGCTAATACGCTTATCTACAAGAGTATGTGTATGAACCTTCTTTTTTATTTTTTAATAAGAACTGTGTCTCTTCATTTTCTCAGCGATGAGAAAACGAAGCGAGCTTTGCATAACTTCGACTAGCTGAAAATCACAAAGCGATTTTTAGAGTCTCACTTAGCTTTGCATAACTTCGACTAGCTGAAAATAAAGGTCCATTTTCAGAGTCTCACTTAAAAAGCAATCGGTGCTCCAAGCGCCGCACGGGCGCAAGCGCGATATATGGGGGTAGGGCACAATCATGCCGGTACAGGCTCGTCGGAAGAGGCGGGGCTATAGGCGAAGCCACCGCGAAGCGGTGACTTCTTGAGCGCCC
>CAYTMY010000006.1:0-1533 GCA_964439075.1 uncultured Lachnospiraceae bacterium
TTTCTTCGGGCTTTATGCATGCTTTTTACTTTGACGGTGAAAAGGCTGCTTTGAATTTTATTGCAGCTCTGCTTTTGTTTTAATACGTTTTTAATCTTGATGTGTTATATTTATATATCATAAGCAATTACGGACGGGACTGCCATGAATATACGCGAGGATAAATATAAAATAGAGGAGCTTATTTTAAGCGAATACGCACAAAAGGCAATAAACTCGAAGGGACGAGTGACTTTCGAGGAGGAATGCCCTGTGCGCACATGTTTTGAACGCGACAGAGACAGGATAATACACTGTCGTTCTTTCAGAAGGCTCAAGGATAAAACGCAGGTTTTTATATTTCCCGACAGCGATAATCTTCGTACAAGGCTTACTCATACCTTGGAGGTTTCTCAGATAGCCAGAAGTATAGCGCGCGCACTGCACTTAAATGAGACGCTGACCGAAGCGATAGCCCTGGGGCATGATTTGGGTCATACGCCCTTCGGACATACGGGCGAAGCTGCTTTGGCGAGCGTGATGCCGGGGTTTGAACATAATTTGCAGAGCTTGCGAATAGTTGAAAAGCTTGAAAACGGCAAGGGGCTGAATCTTACCTACGAAGTGAGAGACGGCATCAAAAACCACTGTACGGGTTATACACCCTCAACTCTTGAAGGTAAAATAACGAATATATCCGATAAGATAGCTTATATCAATCACGATGTGGAAGACGCTCTTCGGAGCGGCGTTCTGAAAACGACTGATATTCCGCAAAAGTACACGGAGCTTTTGGGTACCACGAGTGCAAAGCGCATCAATACCATGGTGACCGACGTTGTGGAAAACAGCTTCGGAAAAAATGATATAATAAAAAGCGACGGAATAAAGCAGGCTACCGACGAGCTCAGAGAATTTCTCTTTGAGCGTGTATATCTTGCTACAGACGGCAAAAGAGAGGAGACGAAGGCGTTCGATATCGTCGTGCGGCTGTACGAATATTATTCGCTTCATCCCCATGAGATGCCCGAGGAATATATATTGCGCGGAGAGCAGGAGGACATGGACGTTTCCGTGTGTGATTATATTGCGGGTATGACGGACAGCTATGCTGTGGAAACCTACTCTAAGTTATTTTTACCCGTCTGCCGTTTAAGGTTTTAACGAAAGGATATCTGATTTGAGAATATCGGATGAGTTCAAATACAAAGTAATAGACGCTACGGATATTGTACAGCTGATAGGACGGTATACGCGCCTCACCAAAAAAGGAGCGCGCTATTCCGGTTTATGTCCGTTTCCCGACCATTCGGAAAAAACTCCAAGTTTTTCCGTTGAGCCTTCAAAGCAGCTTTACTATTGTTTCGGGTGCCATAAGGGCGGCAATGTTATAAATTTCGTGATGGAAATGTTTAAATACAGCTATCCCGAAGCGGTGGAATTTCTTGCCAAGCAGGCAAACCTGCCTATGGAGTTTGACCGTTACGACGCAAAAGAAGAAAGCCGCTATACCCAACGCAAAATTATATATGAACTGAACAGGCAGGCGGGTAA
>CAYTMY010000006.1:1543-1964 GCA_964439075.1 uncultured Lachnospiraceae bacterium
TTTTTATTACAAGAATCTTATCCGCAATAAAAAATCCCTTGAATACTTGTATGACAGAGGGATAACAGCCTCTGCGGTCAAGGAATTCGGTTTGGGTCTTTCGTCCGGCGGAGATGAATTGTACAGGTATTTATCTTCTCTTAAATTTAAAAGAGAAGATATGTTGGCGGCAAATCTCGTCAGAACGACCGACGGACGTACTTACGATTATTTCAGAAACAGAATAATGTTTCCTATACTCGACGTTGCAAACAATATAGTCGGTTTCGGAGGAAGGGTCATGGACAATACCCAACCCAAATATTTAAACTCCCCCGAAAATGTCGCATTTTACAAGAATAGCACCTTGTACAATCTCAATAAGGCAAAAAGCGTATTGAAAGACGATGTTCCGTTGATAGTGGTGGAGGGATACATGGAT
>CAYTMY010000006.1:2051-15154 GCA_964439075.1 uncultured Lachnospiraceae bacterium
CCCTGTATGACAAGGGTGTAAAAAACGTATGTGCCACTCTCGGAACAGCCTTGGGCGAACGTCATGCGAAGATGATTAAGCGCTATTCCGAAAACGTAGTGCTTTGCTACGATGGGGATAAGGCAGGGCGAACCTCCGCCCTTCGAGGCGCAGATATTCTCGAGAATGCTTCTTTGGGTGTTAAGGTACTCGTCTTACCCGTCGAGCATGACCCCGATAGCTTTATACGCGAGTACGGCAGGGAAGAATTCGAAAAAAAGGTTGCGGAGGCTTCATACACCACCGATTTTATAATAAACGAAGCTGCCGCAAAATACGATATGGGAGATATCGAACAGAGAAAGAAATTTCTCTATGAAGCGTGTGCGGGTGTCGCAAAAATACACGATGAAATAAAGTGGGATCATTACGCCAAAATACTTTCGGAAATATCCTCCGCGCAGCTTGCAACCGTAAAAGGAATAATAATGAAAACGGCTAAGGGCGGCGGCGAAACGGAACGTTCGGATAATTACCGCTCTGTTCAGACGACAGAGAAAGAGGATTCAAATCTTGTGCTCGATCCTCAGCAGGAGATGTCCGAACGCATGCAAACGGCGGTGCTTAAATTCATTATGGGCGGGTATGACAGATATAAATTGTTTCTTAAAGCGGGAGGCGACAGTTCTCTTTTCGGAGGAGAGTACGAGCCGCTTTTTCGAGAGACAGAGGAGCTATATGCTCTCGATGATAAAGTTGACATATTTCAAAAAATCCTATATAATAATAAGGTTACTCATTCCGCGGCAAAAGTCGGCGCTTGTGAATACGAGATCGAGCCTGCCGAGATCGGAGGGTATGTGACGAAGCTCAAAGAAGATATGTACGACGCCATGTTGAAGAGTTTAAAGAAAAAGATGCAAATGCACAACATTAAAGGAACCGAAGACGAGGCGCTGCTGTTGAAGGAGTACAGTTACATCAAAACGAAACTGCTGGAATTGAAAGCGGAGGCTAATTTGCATGGATGAAAAAACGACGATAACTATCGAAGAACTTCTGCAAAAAAACGATGATTTAAGAAACAGGATCGAAAGTTTGAGAAAAAAGACGAAATCGGTGGGGAAAATACCGTTTGATGAATTTGCTTCCTCCATGGACGGAGTTACCCTTTCGGATGAAGAAAGTGAAATAGTCTTGGATTACCTCACAAAAGAGTCTGTGGTCAGTCTCGACCAATACGCAGAGGAACTTCTTAAAGAAGATGATGATATCCTTCTTTCCGACGACGCGCAGGAGGAAATACCCGCCGAAGTTGTCGTGAAGGAAGAACTTGGCGATTATGAGGGTATAAATATAAACGATCCCGTGAGAATGTATCTTAAAGAGATCGGCAAAGTCAATCTCCTTACCGCAGCCGAAGAGGTCGACTTGGCTCAGCGCATAGAACAGGGCGATGTTGACGCCAGAAAAACTCTCACTAACGCAAATTTAAGGCTTGTGGTAAGCATCGCAAAGAGATACGTAGGTAAGGGAATGGCTTTTCTTGACCTTATACAGGAGGGTAATCTCGGCTTGTTGAAGGCGGTCGAAAAATTTGATTATACGAAGGGATATAAGTTCAGTACATACGCAACATGGTGGATAAGACAGGCGATTACGAGAGCCATTGCCGACCAGGCGAGAACGATACGTATTCCCGTGCACATGGTGGAAACCATAAATAAAATAATGCGCACCTCAAGAGTGTTGGTGCAGGAGTTGGGGCGCGACCCTACGACAGGCGAAATAGCCGCAAAACTCGGAATGACAGAGGAACGCGTTACCGAAATACTCAAAATAGCGCAGGATCCCGTCTCTCTTGAAACGCCGATAGGCGAAGAGGAGGACAGTCATCTCGGAGATTTTATACCCGATGAGGACGCTCTCGCTCCCGATGAGGTGGCAAGCTATATGCTCTTGCGCGAGCAGCTCTTTGAAGTACTCAGCACTCTTACAGAGAGAGAATCGAAGGTTCTCATATTGCGCTTCGGGCTTGAAGAGGGAAGACCACGCACTCTCGAAGAGGTGGGGGAGATATTTAACGTGACAAGGGAGCGAATAAGGCAGATAGAGGCAAAGGCATTAAGAAAGCTGCGCCACCCTACGAGAAGTAAAAAATTAAAGGACTTTTTATAAAAGCACAAAAGGCTCGCCGATAATTCGACAGCCACATAAAGAAGTATAAAAAATATCCGCCGAAAAGGTAACCCTCTTCGGCGGATATTTCTATGTAGAATTATGCTCATAATCTCCCGACAAACTGATATCTATTTCTTTGCAGAAAAAAACAGTACCGTTTGTTTTGTGTATACCTGCATGTCCTTGAAGCCCGCCTTTTTGAAAAACCGGCATAATTCTTTCGAGCTGTAAACTCTGACATCCCCTGTATGTGAAAACAGAAACACTATAGCATTAGCCATCCATCGTATAAACGAGCTGAAGTTTGGCTCCGCCATATATATTTTCCCGCCGTCTTTCAGGACTCTCATACATTCCTCTGCAAACTTTTGTGGGTTTTCAAAATGATGAAATGCGCAAGATACAGTTATGACATTCATGCTGTTGTTTTCAAAGTCGAGAGGGATACAAGGCTGTACAGAAAATGTGCAATGAGGATATCGTTTTGCTGCAATAGAAATCATATTGTCGGATATATCCATTCCAAAGGCAGTAACTTTCGCCTTTTTTGAAAGCTCTGACAACAGAAATCCATTGCCACAGGCAACATCTAAAACTGCGTCCCCATCCTTGAGCAAAACCTTTTTCAGCAGCTCCGCTTTGTGAGGCATTGTATAATGACCCTCTGGCGATGAATCGTACTCCTCTGCCATTCTGTCGTATGCTTCTTTTGATTGTTCTGTCCTTTTTCCCATGTTGCACCCTCAAATCCTGATTTTCCTGTTTAACACATGCGTCTCGTGCTTTAACAAGCAGGGAATATGTATGGCACATATCCCAAATGCAAAAAAACTTCTTTATATGGCTGTCGCAAAACGGAGAGCCTTTTTATATGCATAAAATTGTTATACGTATGTCGCTTGTGTCAATTTATAAATTCGTACGACGTTTGTTGTTTATATTGCTCTCCCGGCATGAGCAGTGTCTGAGGAAAGTGCGTGTTATGAGGGCTGTCGGGGCAGTGCTGCGCTTCAAGGCACACGCCCTTGAATTTTTTATACACTTCACCGTTTAAGCCCGTTCTCCTTGTTATATGGTTTCCCGTATACAGCATAAGTGCGGGCTGTGTCGTTCTGCAATGCATTATTATTCCGCTTTTTCGGCTTATCAGAGTTGCCGCAAGACCGTCGGGTTCTTTTGAAAGAATATAATTGTGGTCGTAACCTTTATGTATTTTAAGAGAATCGTTGTTTATATTTTGTCCTATGGCGGAATGATAAGTAAAGTCGAGAGGTGTGTTTATTACGGAAAGTATTTCTCCCGTAGGTATCATGTTGTCGTCTGTCGGAGTGTATTCGTACGAATAAAGTTTTAAATAGTGGTCCTTTATCGTTTTTTCTCCGCTCAAGTTAAAGTATATATGGTTTGTCATATTTATGTATGTCGGAGCGTCGGCGTCGGCTTTGTACTCTATACTGAGCTTATGTTGTTGTAAAGTATATGTGACGCTCACATTTAAATCGGCGGGAAAGCCCTCTTCGCCGTCAGCGGATAAATACGAAAATTTTACCGAGTTGTCTCCGATTATTTCGTAGTTCCATATTTTTTTATCAAACCCACTTTTTCCTCCGTGCAAAGTGTTTTTGCCTTCATTTGCGAATAGAGCATAAGTATTTCCGTTCAATTCAAAGGAGGCGTTTTTTATTCGGTTTGCGTATCTGCCCACAGTAGCGCCGAAATATCCGTCGTTGTTTATATATTCTTCAAGATTATCGTAGCCGAGCACGACGCATTGCTGCTGTCCGCGTCTGTCGGGCATCGTCATATTCCGCAGAGTAGCGCCGTAATTCAAAAGCTCTGCGCAAGAGCCGTCCGCCTCCTCTATGCGCAATACATATACAGCTTCACCGCCGTGTAAGGTGCCGAATAGTTTTTGCGTTATCATATCCGCCTCATAGTATGTTATATAAAAAATCCGCCGTTTACTCCGAGAATCTGTCCCGTAATAAACGAGGCTTTCTCGGAGGCGAGAAACAATGCCGCTTGCGCCACTTCACTCGGTGTGCCCAGTCTGCACAAGGGAGTGTCCTCTGCAAGCATATCCAGCTCCTTTTTTGAAAGCGAAGAAAGCATATCGGTTTTTATTACGCCAGGGCAAATGCAATTCACTCTTATATTGCTCGGTCCGACTTCCTTGGCAAGAGCCTTGCTCATGCCTATAATGCCCGCCTTTGCGGCGGAATAGTGAACTTCGCAGGAGGCTCCCGTTTGCCCCCATACGGAGGATATATTTATTATACAGCCTCTTTTTTCGCTTATCATTTTCGGCAGGAAACGCTTTGTTGCGCGATATGCGCCGTTAAGATTGGTATCTATCGTCTCGTTCCATTCCTCTTCGCCAAGCTCGCAAAACAATTTTTGGGAGCTTATGGCGGCGTTGTTTATGAGAGTGTCGATAAATCCGAAGTGTTCATTTGCGGTTTTATATGCTCTGTCTATATCTTCAAGGCAACGCACGTTCAGTTGCAGACAAAATACTTCTGTTTTGTATTGATCGCTCAGCTTTTGGGCAAGGGACACTGCTTTTGTTTTATTTTTGTTGTATGTGACGACGACGTTATATCCGTCTGCTGCAAACACACGGGCTATAGCGGCGCCGATGCCGCGCGAGGCTCCGGTAATAAATACGTTTTTTTCTCTCATTGTTTTTTCTCTTCGACTTTGTATTGTTCTATAACCCAATTGCGTGCAAAAACCGTCGTGGGGTGTAAAAGTGTGCCTTTGGCGAGTACAAACCCTATTACTCTGTCAAACGCAAGTATCAGTCCTTCGTGGAAGTTTTCATTAACTTTATCACGTAGCTCATCGACGAATTCATAGCTTCGGTTTTCCTCTGTGAGATCGGCCGTAAATACTATTTCATCAAGCACAGTCATGTTCTCACGCCCTGTGGTATGATATCGAATGGCGTTCAATACGTCGGCGTCCTGTATGCCGTACTCGTGTTCAGCCACAAGCGCTCCTATCGGAGCATGAAGTATAGGCAAGCTCTTCTTTGTTATTTCGTCGGGAATATAGCCATATCTTTTGCCGTATTCAAGCTGCTCTTCAAAGGGCATATTCTTTGCACAGTCATGCAGCAACGCCGCCGTATATGTTTTTTCGGTATTTTCGCCCAATTTTTCCGCAAGCTCAACTGCGGCTTTTACAGTTCCCATGGTATGTTTAAAACGGGCTTCATTCATTGAGTTTTGCACTCGGCGCATCATCTCTTCTTTTGTCATTTTGCGAACCTCGCATCGTACAGCTTGTGTTGTTTTATATATGCGTAGACTTCGGGAGTAAGGTATTCCTCAAAGTCGTTGCCGTCAGTCACGTCACGGCGTATTTGTGTGGAAGATATGCTATCAACCGCAAAATTTTCCAAAAGTATTATCCCCGCGGAATACTTCTTATTGAGAAGTTCTGCCTCCCGCAAAATATCTTTGTTATCGACGTCACGTCGTTTTACGCATAAAAAATAAGTAAAGCGTGCAAGCTCGTCCATTTTTTTCCAACGGTCAAGCAAAAAAAGCAGGTCGCTGCCGATAATAAAATAAAAATCATCGCTGCATTTCTTTCGCAGTTCCCGCAAGGTATCTACAGAATAGCTTGTACCTTCCTTTTCTATCTCTATCGGATCGACTTCAAAGCCCTGCATATTCGCTACCAGAGCTTTGGTCATATTCAGTCTGTCGATTCGTGTCGGGCTGAGAGGGTCCTCTTCCTTCAGAGGATTATCTCCCGTCGGTATTAAAACAACACGGTCTAAATTCATTTGTTCCTTGGCGTAAATGCAAAGCTGTAAATGTCCCTTGTGAGGAGGGTTAAAGCTCCCTCCGAAAATCCCGGTTTTCATCCTCTACCTGTAATATTCGAATTCGAACCCTTCCATGTTCACTGTGTCTTTGTCTTTTATCCCCTTTTTCTCGAGCGCTGCGAAAACACCCTTGTTTTTCAGCACTTTTTGGAAATATGCCATTGATTCGTAATCGTCCATATTGACAGAAGCCGTAAGCCTTCTTATCATGGGACCGCTCACGAAATAAACACCGTTTATATTTTTGATTTCATAAGGCGCTTCTTCTTCAAAGGTGTGCATCATCTTTTCTTCCTGTGTGAAGAAAAGATGCGTTTTGGGCAGGTCTTTGAGCTTTTCGACTATCTTGTCCAGAAGTTCGCTCAGCCCGTTTGATGTGGCTGCGCTCGTTATGAATGTGTCGTAGCCGAGAGATGTAAAATGTTCCTTTATCTTCAGCGCCGTGCTCTTATCCGCAAGCAGATCCGCTTTGTTTAAAACCACTATTTGCGGGCGGCTCTTGAGCGCTTCGGAATAAGAGTACAGCTCGTTGTTTATTATGCCGAAATCCTCGATAGGGTCCCTGTCTTCGCTCGACGCCACGTCAATGAGATGAACAAGAAGTCTCGTTCGTTCTATGTGCCTCAAAAAATCGTGTCCCAATCCCTGACCGAGACTTGCGCCCTCGATCAGCCCGGGTATATCCGCCATTACAAACTCAGTGGCGTTTTTGTATTTCACTATGCCGAGATTCGGATACAGCGTTGTAAAGTGATAATCGGCAATTTTCGGTTTGGCGTTTGTGAGCATGGAAAGAAGCGTCGATTTGCCTACGTTCGGAAAGCCTATAAGCCCTACATCCGCAAGTATTTTAAGTTCGAGAATGAGGGTTTTTTCCTGCGCGGGGTCGCCCGGTTTTGAGAACTTAGGCGCTTGCCTGGTGCTTGTGGCATAATGTTGGTTCCCATTTCCGCCGCGTCCGCCTTTAACTGCGGTAAAGGATTGTTCGTTTTGAGTAAAGTCGAATAAAAGCTTTCCGGTCTCTTTATCGAATACGACGGTGCCGACAGGTACCTTGATATACAGATCGTCCGCATTTTTTCCGGAGCATTTTGCGCCCGCTCCGTTTTCTCCGTTGCGTGCGGCAAAGCGTCTTTTTATACGAAATTCGCCGAGGTTATTTAAAGCGGAATCACTTATCAGAACGACATTGCCGCCGCATCCGCCGTCGCCGCCGTCAGGTCCTCCGTTTGGAACGTATTTTTCGTGTCGGAAGGAGACGCATCCGTCGCCCCCTTTGCCCGAACGTACTTCTATTTCTGCTTTATCGGTTATCATAAGGATATTATAACACAAATTTCATCAAACTATATATCATTAAAGCACTTGACTTCAATCAAACCGTGATTTACACTGAAATAGCAGAAAATGCGTATTAAAACGACAAGGAAGGTCTCAATGAACACAATATTTTCACCCTCACTCATGAGTATCGACTATCTGAATGTTAAAGAACAGATAGAAATAATGAACAACTATGTGCAGATGTATCACGTGGATATAATGGACGCTCACTTTGCAAAGAATCTTTCACTTTCTCCCTCTTTTATAAAGGCAATACGTCCTCTTACAGAGCTTCCGATAGACGCTCATATTATGGCTGACGACCCTACGAATTTTCTGGTCGATTCGGCAATCGACGCGGGAGCCGACATAATTTCGCTGCATGCCGAAACAATACAGATCAACGCCTTCAGAACTCTTCGGGACATAAAGTCAAAGGGTAAAAAATTCGGAGTGGCAGTTTGCCCCGCAACCCCGCTTTCTATGATAGACGCTTATATAGATGAGATAGACATGCTCACGATAATGGGCGTCGACATCGGCTATGCGGGACAAAAATTCATTCCGCAGACTATAGCAAAAATAAAGCAGGCGTACAAAATACGAAACGACAGACGCTTGAATTTTGATATTCAGGTAGACGGCGGTGTGAATAAGAACATCTACAAGCTGCTTTCCGACAGCGGCGTAAACGTATTCGTCATGGGTGCAAGCGCCTTGTTTATGAAAGATATACCTTTTGAGGAAAGCTGCAGAAGAATGGTGCGCGAGTTTGCCGAGGCAACCGCGCTTGAATTGTAAAATCGAAATCAACGGAGGGAATTAAATGTTAGCGTTGGGAAGCGACCATGCGGGTTACGGATTAAAACAAGAGATAATGGCATACATTAAGGAACTCGGGTATGAATATAAAGATTACGGAACTTTTGATACGAACAGTTGTAATTATCCCGAATTTGCGTATAAAGCTGCCTGTGCCGTTGCGAGCGGTGAGTGTGATAAAGGTATAATTATATGCGGCAGCGGCATAGGCATATCCATTTCCGCCAATAAGGTAAAGGGTATACGCTGCGCCTTGTGTTCCGAGCCGTATTCGGCACAAATGACGCGCCGCCATAACGATGCGAATGTGCTTGCTATGGGGGCAAGAATGATAGGGATCGATATAGCAAAAGAGATAGTTCAGACGTTTCTCACGACAGAATTTGAGGGCGGCAGACATCAAAAGAGGATAAATGAAATAAGTCAAATAGAAAACGGAGAAGTTCCGCATATAATATAATGACAGTTTAGATTAAAAAGGCGGGAGCAACCATGGTTGCTCCCGCCTTTTTTATGTTTGTTTATCAAAAGTCGCTTTGAGGTACGTTAGAGCCCGAGGTATTTCCTCCGGATGTGCCTATCGTCCATATTATTCCGCCGCCCGCTGTATCGAGCACGGTAGTGTCGTCTATTTCCACATATTCACCGTCATCGCCGAACATATCGGTTTCTCCGAACCAGTCCGAACCGCTTGCATATCTTACGTTATACGACCCAAGCGGCAAATATGCGTCGCATTGGTCTCCCACGCTTACCCATACCGTCGCGGCAAGTTCATCAGAGGAGGTATCGTATATCTTCACATATAAAGGTTCATCCATAGAGGCGCCGCTTATTATTCGGATTATCCCTGTGCCGCCCTCATAAGAGGGACTCACGTGCAAGACGCCGGTTGAGGGGTAGTCGACAAAGCAGTCATCCGCGCGTTTTCGACTGTCGGAAAAGTCGGAAATGGATGTGAAGAGCTCGTACGCTTCGTAATTATGCCCTTCGGCAAGAGCATCTTCGGCTTCTTCATATATATCGAGATTTAAACATTCTTCGTAAAGTTCGTCGGAGTCTTTATAGCCGCTTGTATTATAAAAATACAAACAAGCTTCATCGTAGTCTCCGCTGTTCATGTAGGCAATTCCTTTTTTGTAGTCGTTCGATGTGCCTACATTCATTATTATGCCTACCGCAAACACTATGACGCATACCGCGATAGCCACTGCGGATAAGGCTCGTATTTTTTCTGTTTTTCCGCTTGCTTTGTTTCTTGTAAAGAGGAAAATGCAGGCAAGCAAGGCGCCGAGCGCGCCGCACACAGCTCCGGGTATCTGCATTCTGATGCCCTGTGTAAGCAAAACGGCTCCTATAAGTCCTATTACAAGGGCGATTATATCTATGGGGTTTATGGTTTTTTTGGTTTTAGGCGCCTGTACTTGTTCGAACACCGAAGCAGGTCTTTGTGAATACCGGGCATTATTTTGTTCAAAATGTTCAGTAGCCGCGGGTTTTGCGGATGCCGATGCCTTTATTTCATCAAGCAACGAAAAATCGGGACCGGCAGATTTGGGCTTCGAAGGTGTTTCGACAGCTGGTATCGGCGTTCCGCAGAAGGTGCAAAACTTTTGATATTCATCGTATTCTTTTCCGCATGAAGGGCAGTTACACTTCGTCATAAGTAGTTACTCTCTTTCTGTATTATTTATAAGTTGGTTATTTCATTTTTTCTTCGCATTCCGTATATAATTGAGCACTGTCGGCAAAATCACCCAGATTCAGGAGAAATAAATCGGCGGCAGCCTTGTAGTCTTCTCTTTGAGCATGGTATTTTGCCAAGTGATAACTCAAATGATTTTGGCATTCGGTTTGTTTGACCTCGGAATCTTTGTAGCTGTTCGTTTCGCTAAAGCTTATATATGCGCAAAAGTAATTTTCTTTTTGCATATATGCAATACCCTCCTCATACAGAGAAACCGTATGTATGTACGCAATGCAACCGTAACATACTGCAATCATACTTATCGCCATACCCAAAAGGGTTATCGCTTTATAACGTCCTTTAGAAGAAGCGCGTATACGCATATATATGATGCTTGCTGCAATAATTGCAGCAAAGCCCAAGCATACAGGTATAAGAATCAAGTTCGGAAAGATAAAATAAAGCACGATAGAAACAAGCGCCAGTATCAAAGGTAAAAATATGAAAAAACTTACCGTTTCGCCGTTCATGTCGTGCTTCATACGATTTCCTCATTCTTGTATTATTATTTTTGTTTTGCTAAGTTTAAAATATATTGTCCGTATTCGGTATTTTTCATCGTATTGCCTATTTCAGCAAGCTGTGCGGCGTCGATAAAGCCGTTTCTGTAGGCTATCTCTTCTATGCAGGAGATATACTGACCCTGTCTTGTCTGGACGGCCTCCACGAAGTTTGCCGCAGCAAGCATTGAACGGTGAGTTCCCGTATCAAGCCACGCCATTCCCCTTCCGAATAGTTCGACCTTAAGCTGTTTTCTTTTAAGATATTCGTTGTTTACAGAAGTAATCTCAAGCTCTCCGCGTGCCGAGGGTTCGACATTTTTTGCGATATCAATGACATTGTTATCATAAAAATACAGTCCCGGCACCGCATAATTCGATTTCGGCTCCTTCGGTTTTTCCTCTATGGAAAGCACATTCCATTCTTTATCGAATTCCACGACGCCGAAGTCTTTGGGGTTGCTGACGTGATAGCCGAATATCGTAGCGCCTGTTTTTCTGTCGGCGGCGTTTTTGAGCCTTTCCGAAAAGTTATATCCGTAGAAGATATTATCTCCGAGCACCAAGCATACATTGTCGCTTCCGATAAATTTTTCACCCACTATAAAGGCATCGGCAAGTCCTCTCGGTTTGTCTTGTATTGCATACTCGAAGTGCATGCCGAGTTTGCTGCCGTCTCCCAAAAGTTCTTTATAAACGGGCGTATCTCTGGGCGTGGATATAATAAGAACCTCTTTGACCTGTGCCAGCATAAGCGTTGAAAGAGGGTAGTATATCATGGGTTTGTCATACACTGTCAATATTTGCTTTGAGACCGCAATAGTAGAGGGATAAAGCCTTGTTCCCGCTCCTCCCGCCAATATGATACCTTTCATTTGCGTAACTCCTTATCGTGTCGTTTTTATAATAAAAATTATACCATTTGGCGGAAATAGTGTCAATCAAAGCAATTTTTTTAATAAAAGCAAGTTACGGTTCTTATTTTATTTGTAAATGGATCATGTCCTTCATGTTGGTGGAGTTTGTATAAACATATTCGATTTCTTCGAACGTGTTGAGAAAAGCGATCGTATCTGATTTATCCATATTATCAAAGCTGAAATCGACTGCTTTGCCTGTCAGGTGCTTGCTGTTTAAGCCTCCCGGCAGCTCGGCGTTATACCTCTCGCATCGCAGACCGCTGACTATTTTTATATCGGCAGTATATTTTTTTTGCAATTCTTCCATGAGCTTCAACAATGCTGTATCGACCTGTGCGGGGTATCCGTTGCAATACTTTTCTTCGCATCCGCATTTAAACAGGAACGTATCGAAAGGAGTTTGTTCGGGCGTCGGTAATTGCGGAGATGACGTGTCTGAGTCTTCTTTTTCACTGCCATTGCCGCAGGCTGATTGTAATTCTTCGAGTTTTTGTTTCAGTTGTTCGTTTTCGGCGCGCAATTCTTTGATAACGGAATTTTCTTCCTTTATATCGATTTCCCGAAGATATTCGGAGTAGCTCTTTACCGTGCGCCCAAGCCAACTGTCGCTGTTTTCAAGATATTTAAAAAATCCGTTTGAGCCAAGCCACAAACAAAGACCGAGCCATACGGAAAGTTCGTATGATATCTTCCCGTCGGAAAAGGTGAGCGCCCATGTAATTCCGAATACCATCGATATAACAAAACACAAAAGCGCAAATATGTTGGTGTGCTTTGTGATTATGATGGTTTTCAATATTTCCACAATATACATAACGACAATAGAAAGTATTGCGCCGAGCGTTAGCACCTGCGCGAATTTAAAAAGTTCATCAAAATAGGCAAATTCGATATTCATAATATCATCCTTATAAATAAATGATAGGGCGATTAATGCGCTGAATTAAAACGCGAGATTTATTCGGCGCATTATACCCTTCGTATTTATAATAGATAATAGTTTATATTCGGTTACCTTATTTTTGCGCTAAAATCAGTGAGAACGCCTCCGAGTCGCATTGCGCCGTTTGGTTGAGAACAGGCGCGTATTTGGCGTTGTTTTCGTAATCAGAGGAAATAATATCCTCACACAGCATATCGGTAAAGGCTTCTATATGCGAACCGCTTTGTTTAAATAAAGCAGCCGCTTTTTCAAAAGCTCTGTAATCCTTGCCGAATAGTTCCTTGTTCTCGTATATGGCTTTAGCAGCTAAATCGCGGCAGCCTTGATGACGGTTTCGGCTGTTGAAGTTTCTTTCTTCCGGCCTTGAGGGAAGATCAGGGATAATGCTTCCCGTAAAACGAGCAATGCGCAAATATATTTCTTTTATTGTCGGTTTATCATATTTTCCCGGGAAATGCAACAGGTCTTCGCTAAACTCCAGTTGGCGCTTCTTGCCCGTATTTGGGTCTGTGGGCGCAAAGTATTCCTTCGCGGTTTCGCGGAATATTTTTGAGACCGTTTCCTTTATGTCTATATCGGTGCTTGTGAAATTTATTGCATGATATGCGTTTTTTTTGCAGAGTCCGAAAAAATCATCGCCCCACGCATTTTTAAGATCGTCGTTCGAGAGCCAAACAATATCGGGCTTTGAGTTGTCGTATAAAAATACGCCGCCTTCGTCGTAACCGCACATGCAAACTATATGCCCGAAAACATGGATATTGTGGTAGTAGCGCGTATGATAGGCAAGGTGATACATATCCACGCCGAAGAGAATAACGGGAATGCCGCTGTCGACAAAGTCCTTTAC
>CAYTMY010000007.1:0-14284 GCA_964439075.1 uncultured Lachnospiraceae bacterium
AAAAAAATTCGTTCCGAGAGGACAGGTCTCGAAAGTAAAAATACTCCAATGCGCCTTTTCCACGCAAGACCTGTCCTCATGAACAAAAATCCCTTGCCCCTACGCCCTTAATATCCCTTTACGCATTTAATACGAGCCGCTTAGGCTCGTATTAAACAGTTCTGCCATTATCCACCCTTACGCATTTAAAGAGAGGCGCTACGCCTCTCTTTAAACAGTTAACTCCCTTGTAGGTTCTTTTGTAAATAAATGAGATAAATACTCCGATAAGAAATGCTATCCCAAGCGCTATGAGCATGTCCGTTACCGAGATGCTTATTGCGTTGTCCAAAAAATCCGATTTGAAAATATCGTTAAAACTCATCTGCATACCTTTCTTTATATTTTATTTTATGTTGTGTTCAGACGCAGCGGGACACTGCGTACTTCGAAAAAGGCGTAGTGCGGCGCTGTGAAATGCGGACTATATCGCCTATTATATCGGGAATATACTTATCGTACTTCACTTCCAGTATTACACCGTCATAAACGGGTATGCTCGGCAGGGAGGCATTGAAGATATCGCTTGAATATTTTACGGTTCTTATATCGCTGTCAAAGGTTATTCGTACGTTGCCCGAAGGATAGGTGTACGCTTTTCTGGTATAATCCACTATCGCGAAGGGACGCAGCTGCTGGGACTTCATCTTTGCATACAGCTCATATAAAAGCGGGCGGTTTTCGTCCTTCATAAAATCCGTATCTCCCGCAATTATTTTTTTGCATTCCTCTTCGTTTACTCGGCAGGATATCTTCAGACTTTTACCCTCATAGCGCATTTTTTTCTCAAGGTTTATGTAAGAGGGATCATGGTTATAAAACCGCAGTCTGAATTTTTCACGTTCGTTTATGCCGTCTGTTTTTTCCAGCAGCGCCTTATCGTAAACATTGTCAAAATACAAACTTCTTACTTGGTAGCCTGCGTCGGCACCCGCATTTTTATCGGCGCAAGCGACCGTTCGTACAAAGCTCTCCACACGCATGCAGTCGCCTTTGTTCAGTTCATGTTTCAATTCGTTTCGCCATACTAGGCTTTGCATATCGTTCATCTTCCTTTCGCGTACAAGTATAAAGAGCTTATCTGATTTGAAATTGATACGGCTGTGAAATGTATGTGAATACAAAACTCAAAAACCTTCATAATGAAATATCGTTCATATATTTGCGTGCGGCATTTTCGAGAAAGCCCGCTTCGGAGGAAATGCTTTCCTTGCGCGAGGAAATGAGCACGGTAAGGGATATGAGCATTAAAAAAACGTTATCGCTTGTGAATACGAACACGTAAAGCCCGCCTAAAAACATTATGTACGCAATGATACGGCTGATATATACGGTTATCCGCACGGCTTTAAGCTCGCTCACAAAAGCACAGAGTATGCAGTTGAGCATTCGTGCGGCGTCCATGGGATATGCCGGTATCATATTGATTGCGGCAAATATAAGGTTGTAAAATATGAGAAATTCCGAAAAGCCTATGTATATGTATGAGTTCAGCACACTCACGAATATGGCGAGAAGCAGATTGCCTATACTGCCCGAAGCATACAGAAGCGCGCCCTTGCGCGAGGATATTTTTTTGTTTTTCACATCGAAACGCAGCCCCAATACGGCAATTCGCGGAAGTTTAAGTTCCATACCGAGAAAAGAAGCCGTTATGATGTGGCTGCCCTCATGAACGGCAAGCGCAAGCATGCATATAAAAGCTTCGCATATACCGCGCGCATATATCATAAAACAGAATACAAGCGGAATGCAAAACAGCCCTACGGCATTTTTGGGCGATATTCTCATTGTGTTATAAACGCGGTGTCAATGTATTGCAGCGGGTCGGTATATTCGGAATCGACAAGCACGCTTAACCTAAGCACTGCGTTTTCTTCCGGGAGAACTCCGAGTATCTGTTTTTTTTCAACGCTTTCACCCGCTTTGAAATAAGCGCTTGCAAGGTTATCGAATATAACGGCGGTATTTTCCGAAATAACGAGACTTACGGCAAGACTGCCGTCAGCGTTTTGGCTCACCTGAGTGACGGTTGCCTTCTCCGGCGCGTAAACAAAACCTCCCGCTTCTGCGGTTATCTCTATGTAGGTGGGCGCCACTTCTGTTCCGTAAACGGGATGTTTTTCGGCGTCAAAACTTTTGGTAAGGGTCCCTTTATCACAGGCGAAGCGAAGAGTATAACAGGCGACGATACGTTTTCTTTGTTGTCGGGCAGTATGCTGTTTACCGTTTGAGAAAACACCTCGCTCACGGTGCGCGCCGTTTGCGAAAAATCCGTCTGTTTGCTTATCAATTCGTTCAAGCGTTCAAGTGCGTTGCCCGCATAAGATGAGGAGCTCATTTTCAAAAGCATCACGGCTATAAGGATTATCGCGCATACTATACAACTGTTGGTCAGCTTGTTAGAGGTTCTTTTTTTCTGCTTACTGTTTTTGTTTTTATCGTTTGAGCTTTTATAAATATCCTCTCTGAGTTTCAGCTCAAAGCGAGGCGCGTCTTTTTGCATGGCAGACCCTCCCGATTGCGTTCTGTATATAAAATATGCACGCTAAAGTAAGAATAGAACGCAAATCATTGACTTGATTTTTTAAAAACGATAAAATTAAATTTAAGTGTTTGCTTTGTTTTTTAGGACATTTCGGAGGAAATGATGTATTACGATTATAAAAAGACAGAAAAAAAATGGCAGGCTATATGGCAGGGAAAAAAATGCTTTGAAGCCGAAAACAACAGCGATAAACCGAAGTTTTACGCTCTTGTGGAATTTCCGTATCCTTCCGGACAGGGGCTTCACGTGGGGCATCCACGCCCGTATACCGCGCTCGACATTGTTTCGAGAAAAAAGCGCATGCAGGGCTACAACGTACTTTTCCCCATGGGATGGGACGCTTTCGGGCTGCCTACCGAGAACTATGCCATAAAAACGGGCATTCATCCGCGCGAAGTTACAAAGAGCAATATCGAACATTTCAAAGGACAGCTTATGTCGTTGGGGTATTCGTTCGACTGGTCGCGCGAGGTCAATACGACAGACCCTTCCTATTATAAATGGACTCAGTGGATATTCATACAGCTGTTCAAACACGGTCTCGCATACAAAAAGGAGTTTCCGATAAACTTTTGTACGAGCTGTAAGGTGGGGCTTGCGAATGAAGAGGTCGTAAACGGCGTGTGCGAACGCTGCGGCGGCGAAGTCGTGCGCAAGGTAAAGAATCAGTGGATGCTGAAAATAACGGCTTATGCGCAGAGACTTCTCGACGATCTCGATACGGTTGATTATATTGAGCGCGTAAAGACGAGTCAGATAAACTGGATAGGCAGAAGCGAAGGCGCCGAAGTCGATTTCCCTCTTTTGGACAGAGAGGATAAGCTTCGGGTATATACGACGCGTCCCGATACCATTTACGGCGTCACATACATGGTCATTTCTCCCGAGCATCCGCTTATAGAAAAATATGCTTCGGACATAGAAAACATTGATGAAGTCCTTTCCTATAAGGAGGACGCGGCAAAGAAGTCCGACTTCGAACGCACGGAAATGGCTAAGGACAAAACGGGCGTCTGCATTAAAGGAATAAAAGCCGTAAATCCCATTTCGGGCAGCGTAATTCCCGTGTATGTTTCCGATTATGTTCTCATGACGTACGGTACCGGCGCCATTATGGCGGTTCCCGCACACGACGAGCGCGACTACGACTTTGCGAAAAAGTTTGAGCTGCCTATTATTGAGGTCATTTCGGGCGGCAACATAGATGAAGCACCCTACACCGATCACAACAGTGGCGTCGCGATAAATTCGCCGCTTATCAACGGTCTTAAAGGCAAACAGGCAATAGAGAAGATGATAGCCGAGATAGAAGCCATGGGAGTCGGAGAAAGAAAAGTCAATTTCAAGCTGCGAGACTGGGTGTTTTCGCGTCAAAGATACTGGGGAGAGCCTATTCCTCTGGTGTATTGCGAAAAATGCGGTTGGGTACCTATCGATGAAAAAGAGCTGCCTCTCATGCTGCCCGACGTCGATAATTATCAGCCTACCGACAACGGCGAATCTCCTCTTGCTAATATGCCCGAATGGTACAATACCACATGCCCCAAGTGCGGCGGACATGCCGTGCGCGAGACTGACACCATGCCTCAGTGGGCGGGTTCGAGCTGGTATTATCTGAGATATACGGACCCTCACAACGATAAATGCCTTGCTTCAAAAGAAGCGCTGGATTACTGGATGAATGTGGACTGGTACAACGGGGGAATGGAGCATACCACACTGCACCTTTTGTATTCTCGTTTTTGGCATAAATTTCTTTATGATATCGGCGTGGTAAATACGAGCGAGCCCTATGCAAAGAGAACCTCACACGGTATGATATTGGGCGAAAACAACGAAAAAATGAGCAAGTCGCGCGGGAACGTGGTGAATCCCGACGATATAGTCGACCGATACGGCGCCGATACGCTTCGTACCTATGAGATGTTTATAGGCGACTTTGAGAAGGCGGCTCCGTGGAGCGAAAACGGAGTGAAGGGCTGCAAGAGATTCCTTGACCGTGTTGTGAAGCTTACGGAGATACTTAACGGAGCTAAGGGGTATTCTCCTTCTCTTGAGACAGCTGTACATCAAACGATAAAGAAGGTCACAAACGACATTGAACAGATGAAGTTCAATACCGCAATAGCCGCCCTTATGAAACTTTTGAATTCCTTTTTTGATGCGGGAAGCATTACAAAGGACGATTTGAGAACGTATCTCATACTTCTCAATCCGATTGCTCCCCATATAACAGAGGAGATATATTCGCAGTGCGGATATGAGGGCATTATCGCCGAGGCGAAATGGCCCGAGTACGACGAGGCGAAAACAGTTGAAGATACTATAGAAATCCCCGTGCAGATAAACGGCAAGCTCAAGGCGAAGGTAAGCGTCCACAGCGACGCGTCCGACACCGACGTTAAAAAAGCGGTGCAAGAAAACGAGATCGTGGCGGCTGTTATAAGCGGAAAGACAGTGGTAAAAGAAATATACGTGCCGGGTAAGATATTTAATTTGGTTGTAAAATAATAATGTGCGGAGTGCGACAAAACGCACTCCGTTTCACAAAAGAGGGAAAAATGATATCGGTAAAAAAGAGAGCTGAGCTAATAGCGACGGTTTTTGTGCTCATTGCGGCGCTTGCGTCAAGCTCCTGTTCGGAGGATAAGGCAAGCGAACTGACACGGCGTTATTTCGGCGCTCTCAATTCTCTTGATTTTCGACTGGCGGGTGAATTGTTGGGAGACGAAAATTTTTATTCCAACGTGACCGACTCATTGCAGGACGATACTCTTTCTTATTATGAAAAGATACAGTACGAAAGCTTCATAAAACTTGTATACGAAAATATAAGCGTAGAAATTTTAAAAAGCGAAGAGAGAGACGAAGGATATTCGGTCGACATAGCGGTGAGTAGCTACGCTGCGCGGGATATTCTTTCCTGCCATGAAAGCCTTTTGGATAAATTTAAGCAGAGCGAACAATATAAGCAGGCGGCGGAGGCAAACAAATACGTGTTGCTTTGCGAATATATACCCGAAATGTACGAGAGCATGAAGGATATTCTTACAAAAACACAAAGCAAGCTGAATATAACGATAACGCAAAACGACAACGGAGACTTTTTGATAAAAGCCGATAAAAAGCTGTTTGACGCCATTGCGGGAATAAAGGAGTAAATAAATGCAACTTAATATAGGAGCGCATCTTTCGATAGCGAGCGGTTTTGAAAGAGCGGGCGAAACGGCGCTTGAAATAGGCGCCAATACCTTTCAATTTTTTACGCGCAACCCCCGAGGAGGCGCAGCAAAAGCCATTATGCCCGAGGATGTACGAAAGCTCGGTGAAATATTGCAGGGCAATTCTTTTGCTCCGCTGCTTGCGCATTCTCCATATACGATAAATATGGCAAGCGACAGTGAAGATGTAAGAAGGGGAGCGCGAGAGCTTATTACAATGGATCTCGAGGCACTCGATAAATTACCTTGCAGTTTGTATAACATACATCCCGGAAGCAGCAATAAAAGCGACGCCATGACGGGAGTGGAACGCATTGCCGAAATAGTAAACGAGGTTCTGAAACCGGAGCACAGCGCATATTTTGTATTTGAAACGATGAGCGGTAAGGGCAGTGAAGTGGGCAAGACCTTCGAAGAAATAAAAGAGATGATCGACAGGATAGAGCTTGCCGATAAGATAGGAGTATGTCTCGATACGTGCCACGTGTTTTGTGCGGGCTACGATATCGTCGGCGACCTTGACGGCGTGCTTACCGACTTCGACAAGACTATCGGTCTTGATAGGCTTAAAGCCATACATCTCAACGATACGATGAATCCCTTTGCCTCGCACAAAGACCGCCATGAAAAAATAGGCAAGGGAGCGATAGGTATGGAGGCGTTCATTCGCATAATAAACCACCCCGCGCTTTGTTCGCTTCCGTTTTTTCTTGAAACGCCGAACGAACTTGACGGTTATGCGGAGGAAATAAAACTGCTGAGAGATAAATTTATACGATGATTCGATGTTTTGATATATTAAATTCCGATTCGAAAAATATTGATTATATACGGTTTGCCGAAGTAAAAAGTTATTAATTTAAGGTGATAAAGCGCAGAAACATTATTTTTTTGTTGCGCTCTCACAATTGCAATGATAAAATAATAGGAAAATATCATGCTCAAGAGAATAGTATCGGTTATTTTGTTATTAATATGGACTTTAAGCCTTGCGTCGTGCTATTCTGCGTATTTCGACGAGGAATACCAAGTGGGTTTTACGCTGCGAAGCAAAGAGGACGTCAGCCATACGGACGGAAGCATAGTCATACAGCTTGACGATAAGCTCACTGCGGCGGTTTTTGTAAGGGATGCTCTTGAAGCGGCGGACGAACAGTATTTTACCTTATATGAACCCTCGCAGCTCGACCTTCATTCAGGCGCTTATGAGGCAAACTACAACAATCCCGCATACATTTCCAAGCTGTTCGAGTATCTGTTTGCGGGCGGCGAGCGCGAATATTCCGTATACGGTATAAGAGAGGATGTTTTCGGTGCAGAGGCGTACCCCGCATGGCGCGCGGGCTTTACCTCCAAGGAGGATACCGTTAACGGTTACGTTTACCTCACCGTGGCGCACGCAAGATGCGTGATAGTATGCATATACGTTTACGACACTATGTTGAATATACACAAATACGATAAGAAGATAGAAAGATTTACCGAGAATTTTACGATAGCGGAAGTTAAGGAGAGCGAATGATACAATTTAAGCCTTTTGCGGCGCTGCGACCTAAAAAAGAAAAAGCGGACAGAGTATGCTGCCCTCCTTACGATGTGATTGATACGGCTCGGGCGGCACAAATAGCTTCGGGCAACGACGACAGTTTTGTGCATGTTATACGTTCGGAGATAGACCTTGCCGAGAATAAGGACGTTTATTCGAATGAGGTCTACGAAAAAGCTGCCGAAAACCTTGAAAAAATGGAAAAAAGCGGACTTTTGGTGCAGGATAAAAAGCCCTGCTACTACATATACCGTCAGCTGCAAGGCGGCCGAGAGCAAAACGGCATTTGCGCGCTTGCGGGTATCGACGATTACGCACAGGGCAAAATAAAAAAACACGAGCTTACTCTTCCCGCAAAGGAGGAGGACAGACTTAATCATTTTCTCGCATGCAGAGCGCACACCGAACCCGTATTCCTTTTTTACAAAAAGAACGATGCTATCGGCGCGCTGATAAAAAAACTCAAGGACAAGTATTCTCCCGTATATGATTTTACGGACGAAGCCGCGACCACCCATACGCTTTGGGTAGTATCGGACGATGACGATATACAAGAGCTCATGGGTATGCTCGAAGAGCAGGAATGCCTTTATATTGCCGACGGGCACCACAGAAGCGCTTCTTCTGTAAGGGCGGGCATGTATATGCGCGGTAAATATCCCGATTATGAGCCGGATGCGCAGTTCAACTACATAATGGCGGTGGCGTTTCCCGAGAATGAGCTGAACGTAATGGATTACAACAGGCTGCTAAAGGATACGGGCGAGTATACCGCAGAGGAGTTTGCGGAGAGGTTAAAGGCTGATTTCATTGTAGAAAAGCTCGAGAAAATGCAGCGTGCAAGCGAACCGCACACCTTTATGATGTATATAAACGGCGCATGGTACCGTCTTACGGCGAAGAGCGGTTCTTTCGATGAGAAGGACAGCATAGCTTCGCTCGACGCTTCTATATTGCAAAATAACGTATTCGATAAAATTCTCGGCATAACCGACCCGAGGACCTCCCCGAGACTTTCCTTTGTGGGCGGAATAAACGGTTATAAAGCTCTGAGCGATAAGGTGGACGATAATTCGTATTCCGCCGCATTCGCACTTTTCCCCGTAACGACACAACAACTGAGAAAGGTAGCGGATGAAAACAAAGTGATGCCGCCCAAATCGACATGGTTTGAACCTAAACTTGCCAGCGGGCTGTTCATACATAAATTTTAGTATTTATCAGGAGGATAAAATGCACAAAAAATTATTCATACCGGGTCCTACGGAAGTAAGAGCGGAAGTTCTTGAAAAAATGGCTACGCCGATGATAGGACACCGTACCAAGGACGCAAGCGCACTTCAGAGAAGAATCAGCGACAACGCGAGAAAACTCTTTTACACAAACAGCGAGATATTGCTTTCGACCTCGTCGGGCACAGGTCTTATGGAGGGAGCTATTCGCTGCGGCACCGCCAAGCGCGCCGCCGTATTTTCGGTGGGTTCCTTCGGAGAACGCTGGTACGAAATGGCTAAGGTCAACGGCGTGGAGGCGGACTTATTTGAGGCAGAAAGCGGTCATCATACAGACCCTCAGCTTGTCAAAGAGGTTCTTTCAACGGGCAAATATGACCTTGTAACGGTAACTCACAACGAGACCTCCGTGGGTCTTACAAATCCGTGTGCGGAAATAGGCGAGGTGTTAAAGGACTTTCCGGATGTGCTTTACTGCATCGACGCCGTTTCATCGGCGGGCGGCTCAAAAATAGAGGTTGACAAATGGGGAGTGGACGTTGCCGTAACGAGCACACAGAAATGTTTGGCGCTTCCTTCGGGAATGTCGCTATGCACTTTTTCCGAAAAAGCGGTGGAAAGAGCAAAGACAGTCAAGAACAGAGGCTACTATCTCGACCTTTTGCAGCTTTATAACTTCATACAGAAAAAGGATTACCAGTATCCGTCAACACCGAGTCTTTCGCACATGTTTGCACTCGACTATGAACTCGACTATATCATAAATACCGAAGGGCTTGAAAACCGTTTTGCGCGTCACAAGGAAATGGCGGATTACATCAGAAGCTGGGCGAAGGAATATTTTGCGATATATCCGGAAGAAGAATATGCTTCAAATACCGTTTCCTGCATTGCAAATACGCGCGAAATCAGCGTGGGCGATCTGCGCAAGGCTCTCAACGAACGCGGTTATGAAATATCCGACGGCTACGGAGACTTAAAGGGCAAAACCTTCCGCATTGCAACTATGGGAGACCTTACCTTGCAGGATATGAAGGATGTGACCGATAATATCAACGACATACTCGGGCTTAAATAGAATTACATACTTCTCTTTTTTAGCAAAGTCCGCCCTTTTACTGTGGCGGGCTTTGTTTTTTTTAATAAAAACAACCCGCACCTGCTTGCATAAAGCAGATACGGGCGGTTTGTGAATTGGGGGTAACCAAATCTAACCAATATTATAAAAAATCTTCCCTCAGCATATATAATATCATAGTTTTTCTAAAAATCAAGACGTTTTTTTATTTTTTAAGCTCAAATAAATTGCAGCACCAAGAAGGGTTTGCATCTTTATACGCTGTATTTCAGTGGCTTTGTCGCTGAAGCTCTGTGCGGGTTATATAGTTATACTTTAAAATAGCAATAACAAAAAAGGGAAGAGGCTTGTAAACCTCTTCCCTTAGCTGCAATGCGTATCGTTTTTCAGAAAGTCACAAATCCCACTTTTCGTTTTACCTTGGCAAGCGTTTTGTTCGCTATGCGCCCTGCTGCCTCGGCTCCCTCTGTAAGCGCCTGCTGTATATACTGCTTGTCGGCAAGTATGCGGGCATATTCGCTTTGTATCGGCGCCAGGTGATCTGCCACGGCTTCGCCTACGGCAAGCTTAAACGCCGCGTAGTTCGAGTTTTCGAATTCCTTCTGAGCGTCTTTGACGCTTACGTTTGCCGCGCAAGAATAAATTTCAAGGAGATTTGAAATGCCCGGCTTATTGACAATATCGTATTTCACATGGCTGTCGGAGTCGGTTATGGCGCGTTTGAATTTGTTTATTATCACATCGCGTTTGTCGTTCATGAGAATAAAAGCGTTTATATTGTCGTCCGATTTGCTCATCTTTTTAGAAGGGTCTGAAAGGCTCATTATTTTGGAGCCCGCCTCTCCGTAATATCCCTCGGGAACGATGAACGTGGGCGAATAATTTTGGTTGAAACGTCCCGCTATATCGCGAGAAAGTTCGAGATGCTGTGTTTGATCCACTCCCACGGGAACCATATCCGCTTGGTAAAGCAGTATATCGGCAGCCATTAGCACGGGATAATCAAACAGACCCACTCTTATATTTTCGCCCTGTTTGGAAGCCTTGTCCTTAAACTGCGTCATTCTGGAAAGCTCTCCCATGTAGGAGCTGCAGTTGAGTATCCAGCAAAGCTCCGCATGTGCGCTTACGTGCGACTGTATAAACAACAAAGAGCGCTTCGGGTCTATTCCCGCCGCAATAAGCATTGCGGCGCATTCCATCGTCTGTTTTCTCAGTTTGGCGGGCTCCTGAGGCACCGTTATGGCATGCATATCCACCACACAGTATATGCAGTTATATTCATTCTGCAATTTTGCCCAGTTTGATATAGCTCCGAAATAGTTGCCTATCGTGAATTCTCCCGTGGGCTGTATTCCGCTGAAAATTATCTTTTTATCGTTGTTGAACATTGTTGTGCCTCACTTATGTCTATACGCTTTATTAATGCGCAAGCTATATTATGTAATTATTGGGTCGTATTCGGCGTCGCGGCGGGCGGGTCTATTGAAGGAGTTATCGTATTTGTGGCAGCATCGTAAACTCCGCCGATATTCACTATCGCTTTGACGTTATCGAAAGTAATGAAGTAGCTGTCCTTATTGAAAGAGGCAGCCGATATTTTGAAAACGTCGGCAATTTGTCTGCTTGCCTGAGGTTCGAGATTCTCTTTGATATCGGAATAATCAAAACCCCGTTCTATCGAAAGGGACAGCAGCGCACCGTAGTCGAAAATACCTTCTTCGGCTTCTTCATATTTGTAGCCCTTATTGCTGCTTGTGAATTTTTGCAGGCTCAAATAAGGGAGCGAACTCCATTCAATGGCTTTATCTGTGTTATTTGTGACGGTATACACAGCCTGCACATAGACATAGCCGCTTTCCATGGTAAAATCCACAAAAGATGTTGCAACGGTCACTTCGCTGAATACGATGTCCAGTTCTTTGCCGCTTACGGTTTCTCCCACGGTATAGTATTTATCGTAATAATTTTCCTTATTCAGACCGTAATATACAATGAAGGTTGCGAGTCCGAATACCACTACCATTATTACGGCTATTGTGATACGCTGTTTTTTTCTCTTTGATTGTTTGTCAATCGGCGCAGATTTTATTTTTTGTTTTTTTGTTTTGTTTTTTTTCGGTCCATCCGCAGTATCCAAAACGGGAGTTTCTTCATTCGGTGTGCTGTTTGCTTTCGTGACAACTGCAGAATTTATGCCGAAGATATCGTCTTCATGCTTTTTCAAGTTCTCTGTTACCTTCCGAGTTATTTAATATATTCCAAGCCGCCCATGAAGTGTCTCAACACTTCGGGTATGCTGAGCGAACCGTCTTCGTTCTGGTAGTTTTCCAAAACAGCGGCAAAAGTTCTGCCTACGGCAAGCGCAGAGCCATTGAGAGTGTGAACGTATTTCAGCTTGCCGTCCTTGTCTTTATAGCGTATATTTGCTCTTCTTGCTTGATAATCTTCGAAGTTTGAGCAGGAGCTTATTTCAACATATCTGTTGTAGCTCGGCATCCATACTTCAAGGTCGTAGGTCTTTGCAGCGGAAAACCCTATATCACCCGTGCAAAGCTCCATCACCCTGTAAGGAAGCCCCAGTTGTTTGAGCACCTCCTCTGCGTCGTTTGTGAGTTTTTCGAGCTCGTCATACGAGTTTTCGGGTTCAACGAGCTTTACGAGTTCCACCTTGTCGAACTGGTGGTTTCGTATAAGCCCGCGCGTATCGCGCCCCGCGCTTCCCGCCTCCGCCCTGAAACAGGGCGTATATGCCGTGTAGTACTTAGGAAGCTCAGATGCCGAGAGCACTTCGTCTCTGTGTATATTCGTTACGGGAACCTCCGCCGTAGGTATGAGGAAGAAGTCGTTGTTTTTTATGTTAAAAGCGTCCTCCTCAAACTTGGGGAGCTGTCCCGTCGCAGTCATGGAGGTGCGGTTGACCATAAGCGGCGGCATTATTTCTTTGTATGCGCCTTCGCCTTTTGTTGTATGAAGGCTGAGCATAAAGTTTATTATCGCGCGTTCCATAAGAGCGCCCTTGCCGGTAAACATGGAAAATCTTGCGCCCGCCAGTTTTACCGCGCGTTCAAAATCGATAAGTCCGAGGCGAGGCGCTATATCCCAGTGAGCCTGATATTCAAAGTCGAATTTTCTCGGTTCTCCGACTACTCTCACCACCTTGTTGTCCGCGTCGCTTTTCCCTATGCATATATCGGGGCAGGGCGTATTGGGTATGGAAAGCAGCATATTTTTTATGTTTTCTTCAAGCTCGTCTATTTCAACATAAGCCGTCTTTATCTCATCGGAGAGTTTTTTCATCTCTTCCGCAAGAGCGGAGGTGTCCTTGCCCTGTTTTTTGAGAACGGGTATCTGCTTTGAGTCGGCATTCTGTTTTGCCTTGAGCTGTTCGGCACGCGTTACAAGAATTCTTCTCTTTTCGTCTGCTTCAAGGAGCGGTTTTATCGATATATCGCCGCGTCTCGAAAGCAATTGCTGTACCGTTTCGGGTTCTCTTCTGATTCGTTTTATATCGAGCATATCAGTTCTCCTATGAATTCTCTTACTTCGGCGGCGCTCTGAGGCTTCAAGGTGCTGAACTCGAACAGTTTGTCATCTTCTCCGATCTCAAGTGTGCCGATAATTATGTCTTTATTCTTCTTTTTTTCGCTTTGTTTGAGCTTGTCTTCTTTTGTGAGTACTGTCACGGGATAAATATCGTTCTCCCGCATATATTCCCTTATTTGTATATCGTTTTCCGTAGGCGGATGCCTGTAGTCTATTAAGTGGAAAACGACGAAATCGGTCTTTCTTTTCGAAAGATAGTTTTTTATTATCTTGTTAAAGCTCTCTTTAATGCCCTTTGATACTTTGGCGTATCCGTAACCGGGCATATCGACGAAGTAGAACATGTCGTTTACAAGATAATAGTTAGCGCACTGGGTCTTGCCCGGTGTGGAGGAGGTTCTTGCGAGAGCCTTGCGCCGTATTACCGAATTGATAAAGCTCGATTTTCCCACGTTGGAACGTCCGATAAGAACTATCTCGAATTTATCGTCATCGGGGCAGCCGGCAAGCGATACTGCGCTGGTCACGAAGGAGGCGCTTTTAATATCCATTATGCTTCTCCGAAGGCGAAGCGGTATACGTCGTTCATGCTTTCCGCATAGTGAATATCGAGTTTTTCGCGCACCTTTTCGGGGACGTCCTCTATATCGTTTTCGTTTTCCTTAGGGAGTATCACTCTTTTTACCTGTGCGCGCGTCGCCGCAAGCAGCTTTTCGCGCAGCCCGCCTATGGGCAGCACTCTGCCCGTAAGGGTTATTTCACCCGTCATGGCAATGTCCTGAGGCACGGGCGTTTTCGTAAGAGAGGATATTAGAGCAGTTGTTATCGTGATTCCCGCGCTCGGTCCGTCCTTAGGTACCGCGCCCTCCGGAACATGTATATGAATATCGGATTTTTCCCAGATATCGCTTTTTATTCCGTATTGGGAGCCGTTTGCCCTCAAATAACCAATGGCGGCTTTTGCGGATTCTTTCATGACGTCGCCGAGATGTCCCGTAAGCTCAAGCTTGCCGTTGCCGTCGCTGAATGCCGCTTCTATCTGAAGAGTATCTCCGCCTGCGGAGGTCCATGCAA
>CAYTMY010000007.1:14294-15060 GCA_964439075.1 uncultured Lachnospiraceae bacterium
CTTTGCTTCCGAGGCGATATCGTAGGTATGCACCTTGGGCCCGAGGTATGTGCGAAGCTTCTCTTTTGTAAGCTCGAGAGTTACGTTCTCTCCGTCCACTACCGTTTTGGCTGCCTTTCTGCACAAAGAGGCTATAGAGCGTTCAAGTTGCCTTACGCCCGACTCACGCGTGTAGCAGTCTATTATTTCGTTTAATATCTCGTCGGAAAAATCTATATTCTTTTCGCTTACGCCGTTGGCTTCCAATTGTTTTCTTATCAGGTGACGCTTTGCTATTTCAAGCTTTTCGTCGGGCAGGTAGCCGCTTAACTCCAACACTTCCAGCCTGTCAAGCAGCGCTTCGGGTATAGTGGAAAGCGTATTTGCGGTGGTGATAAACAAAACATCCGAAAGGTCAAAGGGTATTTCCACGTAATTGTCGGTAAAGGTGGAGTTCTGTTCGGGGTCGAGCGCTTCGAGCAGCGCGCTCGAAGGGTCTCCCTTGTAATCCTTTGAGAGCTTGTCTATCTCATCGAGCAGGAACACGGGGTTTTTGCTCTGTACCTGTCGTAAGCCCGCTATTATTCTTCCGGGCATGGCGCCGACATAGGTTTTTCTGTGACCGCGTATTTCGGCTTCGTCGTGCATACCGCCCAATGAAAGCCTTGTAAACTTTCTGTTGGTGGCGCGTGCCACGCTCTTTGCCACCGAGGTCTTGCCTACTCCCGGAGGGCCCACAAGGCACAGTATGGGGCTTTTGAGAGAATCCGTCAGTTTTATAACGGCG
>CAYTMY010000008.1:0-8713 GCA_964439075.1 uncultured Lachnospiraceae bacterium
TATGTTGCTATAAAATTATTTATCTTAAAACCCTCATAATGTGACTCTTCATTTATACCTATACCTTTTGCAGCATACGAAAAAAATTTGGTGTTGTCATGAGCATAAGAGCGACCGAACTGGCTTTTATACCCAACTATTTTTATATCCTCGTACTCTCCGATAAATATGCTGTTATGGCGATTCGCCATATTCCTCGTGCTGTAAAAATCAATAATACTCAATCCTTGTGTTTTCTCTCCGCCTTCATCCTCAATATAATCTCCAAACAATTCCAAAGCGTTTGAAGTTGCAAGCATGAGCTTGTTTTCGCCTATATAATTCTTTATATTTTCACTGTAGTCGCGCAGTTTTTCAATCACAAGACACTGTTTTTTCTCGGGCATACCGCCTATATATATCATATCCACATCGCTGTTGCCGACAAAATAAGGAATGTCGCCTATTGACGTATTGATTATTTCAGCTTCCGGCACACAAGCTTTAAGATACTTTATATTTCCCATATCTCCGTACAGATTGCATATTTCGGGAAACAAAACTTCTATTTTCATATTTTATATTTCCTCTTTGTGGGTTTCACCGAGTAATTGTTTTATCTTTGCGCACACAGCATCACGCTGTTTCAAAGAATAAAGATCATACAATATATAAACTTCTTTTATACCCTGCGGACATAGATGTGACGCCGCCTTTACTTCATCGAATTCATAGACCATCTTTAATTTTGGCACGCCCGCAAGTAAAAGCCGAACATAAGTATCGAGCGATCTTTTCCCCGATATAATTATTTGTTTTATTTCTTCTCTGTTTAAAAACTCATAATCAGTATCATACATCCATGTTATAACTTCGTTTTTTTCATGAAGATCATCGAGAACCAAAACCACCGCCTTTTCCGCAGGGTCTGCTCTTACATAATCGAAAGCAAGAGAACAAGCGATAGGATTTTGCCCCTTTGCAAGCTGCATTATGATCGGTATACCGTTCACTTCTTCTCTTACGAAACGGCTTTCCACTATGTGTAGATTTTTTATCGCAGAACTTATTTGCTCATACGTCAGTCCTATTTGCTTAAGAACACACACTGCGGCGAGTAAATTATAAATATTGATAATGTTATCGGATATAAGCGGATATGTTTCATCGACTCCGCTTTCTGAGATGTCAAAGCTCATGTTCTCTTTATCTATAGAAGTAACCGACATATCAGCCGAAGGCGTAGCAAAATCACATTTGGTGCAGTGCATTTTGCCGATATGATGATATCTGTAATATTCATATTCGAGCGTTGCTCCGCATTTAGGACATAAGACCATGTCCTTAACTATATTGTCACATTCTTTTGTGTCGGAATCCAACCTTGATATGCCAAAATATATGCGCTTGTTTTCAGGTGCAATATTTACAGCTATAGGGTCGTCCGCATTAAGTATCAGCGTAGTGGTTTTGGGAACATTATCTGAAATTATATCGGATATAAAATCAGTGTGGGCATTCCTTTTAAGAGAATCTCTGAATATATTCGTGCAAACAAGATAATCCGGCGCAAAATTAGGGAAAACTATCCTTGCGCTTCTCTCGTCAAGCTCAAGCACAGCAATATTCTTTTTCACCTTTCCCGATAAAGTTGTGTTACTGACAAAACAAGCGATAATGCCGGGTTGCATATTTGAACCCAGCTTATTGTTCATTACATCATAACCGTTTTTAATAAGGATATCGTTTATCAAGTTGCAAACTGTTGTCTTGCCATTCGTACCGGTAACCATTATCGTGGTTTCGGGTCTGTCAATGCGCTTTAAGAAATCAGGACATATTTTTTGAGCAAGCACACCGGGGAAATTTGTACCCTTTCTTCCGATGAGCCGTATCGCAAAAAATGCGCATTTCGACATCCATAAGGCGATGTAAAATCGTAAATTCTTCTTCATATTCCCGCTCTTTAATGTTTTTCCAATGTTTATTTTACTACATTTCACGCATGTATATCATGCTTTGGCATATTTTATTTTTCTTTTCGAATATTGATTCCCATCTTGCATCGAATGAATATTGCCGAATTAAAGGTCAAAAATATTACCAATATAAAGGAGGAGCGCATAAATGTACAAAAAAGTTGAGATCAGCAACGTAGTTACTTCGGAATTACCCAAGGTAGATAAAACTAAGGAAGGAGAAAACGAACTGAAGGACGAGTTCATAAGATCCAATTTGAGACTCGTCCTCAGTGTCGTCAGAAAATTCAGTGCCAAAGATAACAATATCGACGATATTTTTCAAATAGGCTGCGTGGGGCTGATAAAAGCAGTTGATAATTTCGATTTTAGCTATAATGTCAAATTTTCCACGTATGCCGTGCCCACGGATACCGATTGTTAAAATTGCAGTTCTTTGACCTTATCCACATATTCGCTGCTGCACAATCCTTCGTCAAAAGTATACATACTATTCATCATACTGCACGCACAGTCTATTGCAAAGAACGTAAACGGACAACCGCTTCCTTCACCAAGCCTCATATTCATGTAGAACATCGGTTCTATGCCCGTTTCATCACATACTATTTTATAGCCCGGTTCTTCCGTTCTGTGCGATTCAATGACATAATCTTTAACTTTCGGATTAAGCTTATATGCAAGATAAAATGCGGCGGACGAAATGTAGCCGTCGATAACCACAGGCACTTTATAATATGAGCACCCAATATATACCCCCATAAGAGCTGCAAGATCGAGTCCCCCTACCTTTGCTACAACGTCTATGGGATCGTCTTTATCGGGTTTATTGATTTCTATACCCTTCTGTATAATATTTACTTTATTTTTATACGCTTCTTCATCAACCATACCCGTACCTGTGCCTACGGCGTCGACTATGCTTTTATCCGCAAGAGCACATATAACGGCGGTACTTGTAGAGGTATTACCTATCCCCATTTCGCCTGTACCTATTACCTTATAACCCTTGTCCAAAGCGTCTTTCACTGCCTCGATACCGACAAGTACTGCTTTTAATGCCTCTTCGTAACTCATAGCGGGACCTTGTGAAAAGTCATTGGTCCCTCTTTTTATTTTTTTGTCGATGACGTTTTTATCATCGATATCCGCGTTAACACCTACATCGTACACGAACAGATCATTGCCGTATGCAGATGAAACAACACCCACTCCCGTTTTGTATTTTGAAAAGCATTCCGTCATGGTTTTTGTTACAGACTGCGGAGCCGAGGAAACTCCCTGCTCAACTATACCGTTATCCGCACTCATTATGAGTATACATTTTTTATCATATTTGTTTTTCACGTTGCCGCTTATACCGGCGAGCTTAAAAGCGATGCTTTCGATTCGCCCCAGGCTCATCGGAATCTTCAAAAGCCCCATGCTGTATTCCTCGGCAGCTTTTACGGCTTCTTTATCCGCACCCTCGATGCCTTCCGCATACTTCATTACTTGTTCTTTTAAATTGTTCATACCTCTTTTCCTTTCCAAAAGAAAAAGCTTACGGAAAATATCCGTAAGCTTTACCTTTGCTTACTGTTGTTAATGTTACAGGCAGGTCTTCTGACTCAGCATCAACGCTTATGTACGCCTTCCCTTTTAAAGTGGCTGAAGTACACAGCTCTGCATTACAGCGGCGGGTCCGTTCGGGATTTACACCACGATTCCCTATTCTCCGATAAATCGGCACCTTTAACATCATATTTAAATCGTATTGATTATAATTCATTTTCGAATTCAAGTCAACCTCAAAGCATGGTATAATAAATTAAATAACGGAGAAAAAAATGAACAGAGAATTTTCTTTATATATCGTGGCAACGCCTATAGGCAATCTTGATGATATAACTATCAGGGCGCTCGAATGTCTGAAAAAAGTAGATTTTATACTTTGCGAAGATACCCGAAATTCAATAAAACTATTAAATCACTTCGACATAAAAAGTCGCTTGATTTCATATCACAAATTCAATGAAAATGAAATATCGGATAACATCATAAATCGTCTCCTCAACGGTGAAACAGCGGCACTTATTTCGGATGCGGGAACTCCGCTTATTTCCGACCCCGGTAGTGTAATAGTCAACAAGCTGATAGAAAATAATATTGATTTTTGCGTTTTGCCCGGAGCTAACGCGCTGCTTCCCGCAATGATATTATCGGGTTTATCCACAAAGGAATTTACATTTGCGGGATTCCTTCCCAAGAAATCATCGGATAGGATAAAAGCTCTTGAACATTATCTGCAAAGCACCACACCCGTAATAATGTATATCTCTCCTCATGAACTTTTAAAAGTGCTCAAAGATATCGATAATATTGATTCTCATAGAACACTTTCTCTTTCAAAAGAAATCACAAAACTATATGAGCATACCTACAGAGGGTGCGCCTCTGAAATAATTAAAATATTACCTGATGAAATAAAGGGCGAGTTCACTCTTGTTATAGATAAATCGCCCATAAAAGAATCAAAGATTTTAACTTCAAATGAAGATATTACGGCTTATTTCAATCAGCTGGTGAAAGAAGGTACTGATAGAAAGACGGCACTTGAGCAAGTGTGTTCTATGACCGACCGCCCCAAAAAAGAGATATATTCTTTGGTTATGAGAAAATAAACGGAGCTACACCCAAACATCTTCTTTTATCTTACCAGTTTCCTTAGTGTAGACATTAAAGTTATTGTCTGCGTCTGCAGTTGCCAAATATACCTCGCTTACGCTGTTGATGTTGTTCTCATCAAGCATCTTTTTAAGCCATGTTTCATCCTTGCCGATATTTTTAAGTGTTTTTGTCATTACATTTCCGTCTATGATTACATTGGCGGGAAACGAAGTATTGCCTGTCGAAACTCCCATTTCCTTTGCGGTTACAGGCTTTTCGGAATCTAAGGGCATAAAGCTCATTTTGCCGTTGGGTTCCAGAATACAAGCATACAATTCGCTCAAATCAAAATATCCCGAATTTCGCATAGACACCAAAAATTCATTTACATCAATTTTGGATTTCTTGAAGTTCTCTTTATACAGCTCTCCGTTACAATAGAGTATAAGAGATTTTCCTACAAAAAAACGTCTTAATTTTACAGATTTACATGTCATTACCGAAATCAATGCCGAAACGGCAGCATAAACAATCATTGCTACTATGGGTCTTAACATATCACCTTCAATATTAATAGCGGCATCAGCGGCTATTGAACCAATAGTTATACCGTTGATGTAGTCAAACATACTCAGCTGAGACATTTGCCTTTTGCCCATTATTTTAGTGAGAATAAAAAGTACGGCGATAGACGCCAAAGACGTCAAAACAATTTTTAAATATATATTTATATCCATAAAAATAGGATGTCTGTTTTTAAGACATCCTATTCACTATTCGGTTAAACTTATTAATTTTATTCACTATTTCGCAACTTCATTATGTCCTTTAACTTCCCTCTTCAGCTTTAGCGCCAAATTGACATAAGTTATAAAAGCAATTATCATCAATGCAATGGACAAATACATCATATATTTGGCAAAGACTATATCAAGCAAAAACATCGCGACAGCCATATAAAAGGTTCCTGTGGCGCACTTACCCCAAATATTTGATGATAAAACATTGCTTTTTAACTGCCCTTTGATATAAATTGCGCCTATCAGCATGGTGAGCTCCTTGCAAATCACTATAAGAAGCACTATTAAAGGAATTCTTTTGTCTATCCATAGTGAGACTAAAATAGTCACCTGTGTAAGCTTATCAGCAAGCGGGTCGAGTATTCTGCCGAGTTCTGTAATGAGATCGTACTTCCTCGCAACAGCGCCGTCAACAACATCAGTTAAAAACGACACTGCAACTACAACAAACGATGCATACTTAAACGGCTCGTGCACAAAGTAGCAGTATATAAATACAGGGATAAGTATTATTCTGAAAACAGATAAAATGTTCGGTATTTTGAATATGTCTTTTGTGGAATTTTTCATTTTGCCTTGTTGTTTACCATATACTCTTTCTGCTTGTATTATAACATCAATTTTTTACAATCATACAGCCCTTGCTGCTTTTTAATATCAGTTTAATACTATACCGACAATCATGCTTTTTTTATGAGTATCTTGTGATCAAGCAATTTAATTTCGCTTATGGTACCTTTTGCCGTTATTTGTTCACCTAAAATATCCTCCAGAAATATCCCGTCAGACTGAGGTATAACACAAATAACATTTTCCATTATTTTTTCGGTTCCGTCTTTGGAAACATAATAAGCGGTCGATTCACACATTTTCCCCTCCGTTTAGATCTCTTTTTTGTATATTCAAACAATTCTTTTTTAACGCATCAAGACCACGCCAAGCCAATGAGGTTTGCCCATATTTAAGTTTGAAAGTATCATCTTCCATATCGAGTATATCACTTAACAGAGGGAAAACATCATCTTTTTTATATGAAAATTCTTCATGCATATCATGAGGTGCTTCCGCATTAAACGGGCATATATCCTGACATATATCACATCCGTAAATATAACGAGTCTTATTGTATGGCATAGCGCATTGGTTCAGATAAGAAATACACTTACCATAACTGTAACGGCAATTTTTATCATACGCGTTCTGAGGACATACATCTATGCATTTGGTGCAAGCACCGCACTTAGATGTCTTAGTATAAGCTTGCGTGCTTATATCGATATTCAAAAGAATATGACCTAAGAAAATAAAAGAACCGAATTCTTCGTTGATTATCAACCCGTTTTTTCCGAAAAACCCCAACCCCGCACAGTATGCAAGAGCCTTGTCCGACAATTTCCCGGTATCGACATACACTCTGTACTCACATGGATATACCTTTGCAAATTCTTGCATTAGGCATTCAGCTTTTCTCTTTAATACGGTGTGGTAATCTTCACCATAAGAAGCTTTGGATATTATGCCCCTTTCGTCTGTCATTGTGTTATATTTTACGGAACTGTTATAGCTTATACCTAAGGATATTACAGATAAGGCTTTACTCCATGCGTTTTCGGGTTTCAATCTATCATAGATACTGCCGTTAAAAAATGGAATTTTTTGAGTGTTCGGTATTTTTATCCGTTCAGAAAATGTTTTAAGTTTACTATTATCAACTATGCCGATAATATCTATACCGCATTGAAGCGCAAGTTCCGCAAGCAATTCACTTACGCTATGCATTGCTTTTTAACAGAGCATCAAACGCTATCCGCACGGCGTTTCTGAGCTCATCTATCCCACTGTTATTGTATATCACCATATCCGCATATTTTATTTTATCGTCCAATTCCATCTGGGCATTTATCCTCTTCTCAGCATGAGCAAGGGTGGTATTATCACGCGCTATTATATTTTTTATGCGATTTTCTTTATCGGAATATACCAGAACTACAAAGTCTACGTCACCGATAAGGTTTGCCTCTATGAGTAACGGACATTCATAAAGCACATAAGAACAGCCGGCTTGTCTGTAATTATTCACAGCATCGTTGAACATCGCTCGTACTTGAGGGTGGATTATATTATTTAAATGCTCCCTTTTGCTATCGTCGGTAAAAACAATTTGAGCAAGCTTTTTCCTGTCAAGCTTGCCATTCGTAAATATTTTCGAACCGAAAGCTTCGCTCAATTCTTGTTTTACGCTTGGTATTTCCACCGCTTCCCTTGAAAGTTCATCGGCATTTATAATATTTACCGAATACATTCGTGCGGCAATATTACACACGGTGCTTTTTCCGCTTCCTATACCGCCTGTTACACCTATTATCTTCATTTTACTTTGCCTCATACCAGCTTTTACCGCAGGCAACCTGAACTGTAAGAGGAACATCAAGAGCAACGGCGTTTTCCATCTCTTCTTTCAAGAGCGCGGCGACTTTTTGTTGTTCTTCCTTACAGCAATCAATAATCAATTCGTCGTGTACTTGTAATATAAGTTCGCTTTTAAGCTTTTCTTTTTTCAATCTTTCTCCGACGTTTATCATTGCTATTTTTATGATATCCGCGGCCGTACCCTGTATGGGCGTGTTCATAGCGGTTCTTTCGGCAAAAGCTCTTATATTTGCATTTGCGGAGGCTATACCGCCAATATAGCGTCTTCTGCCAAACAAGGTTTCCACATAACCATGCTTGCGGGCAAAGTCGACGATATCTACCATATATTTTTTAACATCGGCAAATTTTGCAAGGTAAGTATCAATATAATGTTTTGCATCTTTCTTTGTGATATTCAGATTTTTCGACAATCCGAAATCGCTTATACCATATACTATACCGAAATTTACCGCTTTTGCGCTTGAACGCTGCGAATTTGTCACTTCGCTTAGGGGAACACCAAATACTTCCGATGCGGTTCTTGAATGTATATCCTCCCCGTTTTCGAAAGATGAGAGCATGTTTTTATCACCTGAAATATGAGCTAACACTCTCAGTTCTATCTGCGAATAGTCTGCGTCGATAAGTATCCTTTCATCATTCGAAGGTACAAAAATTTTACGTATTACTCTGCCCTCTTCGGTCTTAATGGGTATGTTTTGTAAATTCGGCGCAGATGACGATATTCTGCCCGTAGTAGTTATAGTCTGATTAAACGTAGTGTGTATTCTGCTCTTATCATCAGCCAGTTTAATAAGCCCCTTTACATAAGTAGAGCTTAGTTTGCTTATTTTTCTCAGTTTCTGCGAGCATAAGCTCTTTAGACTTAAGAGT
>CAYTMY010000008.1:8723-14989 GCA_964439075.1 uncultured Lachnospiraceae bacterium
TCAGTTCGATTATCTTCGGAATGATCGGATGAGTATTTTTTATCTTCTCCAATACCTCTATATCGGTAGAATAACCCGACTTTGTTTTTTTGACGACAGGCAGTCCCATTTCGTCAAACAGCAGCTCCCCCAGTTGTTTTGTTGAATTGATATTGAAGACTATATCCTTATTTGCCATTTGAAGTATATCGTGAGTAAGAGCCGCAATGCGCCCACTGAAATCATCCTCAAGGCGATAAAGCATATTCATATCGACCTTGAAACCGACAAGCTCCATTTCGGCAAGAATGAATATCAATCGATGCTCAATGTTCTCATAGAGTTCGTCGAGCGCCTCTTCTTTGAAGATTTCTTTAAACTTATGATACAGACTTAACACCACGCATGATTTTTGAACAAGTAAGTTTTTATCTACCGTATCAATGATGTCAAAAAAAGATTGCTGTTTTGGCTTGGAGCTTTCACTTATCTCTATATCCAGATATTTTTTGGCAAGCGTATCCAAACCATAACGTTCATCGGAAGGATTAACTACATACCCCGCAACAAAGGTATCAAAAATTACGCTCTTCGGATGTATTGAGTTAATTAAAAGCGCCTTGTAAATTTCTTTATAATCATGTACCGTTTTTATGATTTGTCCGTCTTCGAAAAAATCTTTGATAAAACTCAATTCGGCATTTTCCACCAGATAGTTTTTTCCCCCGGTAGAAACAGCCATACATGGATGCAAGGTAATGTCGTTATCGGACAATTGTACTCCGACAGTTTTGCCTTGCAGCAGCGCAAGTTCAAATTCGCCTACGACAGGCTCCGAACAAACAAAACTATTGCTCTCAACATTTCCCTGTGAAACGCCGATGTTTTTTATTAAGCTTTTAAGCTCGTACTTATTTAGTATTTTTATAACTTCTTCTGCCGCAAAGTCATAATCGTCTGCATTTTCATAATTCAGTTCAATAGGTACTTGACGCTTGATAGTACCGAGTTCTTTACTTAAATAAGCGTCGTTTTTGCCGTTTTCAAGTTTTTCTTTAAGTTTCCCTTTAATGGAATCGATATTCTTATATACGCCGTCAAGGCTATTATAATCGTGGATAAGACCAAGCGCGGTTTTTTCGCCGATACCCGCTATACCCGGAATATTATCCGATTTATCACCCATAAGAGCCTTTAAATCTATCATTTGTATCGGAGTAAGACCGTAGGTATCCGCCAAATACTTTTTATCTACATTAACGGTATCGCTGACGCCTTTTTTTGCGTACATAATTTCGGTGCTATCACCGACAAGCTGAAAAGAATCTCTGTCGCCTGTAATAACGGTCGTATGGTCCCCGTTTTTTTCCGATAGTGCGGAGACATATCCTATTATATCGTCGGCCTCATAATCCTTACACTCAAGAAACGCTACCCCCGCCGCCTTTAGCAGTTCTACAACTATCGGAACCTGAGCGCGCAGCTCCTCGGGCATTTGCTGCCTTCCCGCCTTATAATCTTTGTAAAGTTCATGTCTGAAGGTATGTTTTCCCGCATCGAACGCCGCAAACATATAATCGGGAGAATGATCTTTTGTGAGTTTGACAAGCATATTCACAAATCCGTATATGGCATTGGTAGGCGTACCGTCGGTCGAATGCATCGGACGAACTCCGAAAAATGCTTTATATAAAAGTGAATATGCGTCAATAACAAAAATACTTTTGTTCATTCTTTTCTCCGAAAGTAAAATCAATAAATAAATTTCTCAAAGCGCTCGAGCCCCGCTGAAATATCTTCCATACTGCCCGCGTAAGAAAATCTGATATAACTATCTTTACCGAACCCTGTTCCGGGAACAACGGCAACATGTGCCGTGTTCAAAAGCTCGAGTGCAAATTCGGATGAATCCTTTATCATTTTCCCATTGTATTCTTTGTTCAATAATTTTGATATATCGGCAAATATATAAAACGCACCGTATGGATGGATATATGAAAAATTCTTGTATGCATCGAATTTACTCATTATAAATTTTCTTCTGCCGTCATATTCATCCCGCATTTCCGCTACAAAATGTTGATCCATTGTAAGCGCGGTAATGGAAGCTCTCTGACTTATCGAGCTCGGATGAGAGACGCACTGTCCCTGCACCGAGGACATTGCCTTTATTATCTGCTTATTTGCGGCAGTATATCCAACCCGCCAACCGGGCATTGCATAAGTTTTTGAAAGACCGTTTATTGTAAGTGTTATATCTTTCACTTCCTCTGAAAGAGCCGCAAAGGATATATGTTCTTTTCCTTCGTATATAAAATTGTCATATATTTCATCACTGATAATATAAATGCCATACCTAAGACAAACTTCAGCTATTTTTTCCATTACATTTTTGTCGTACACGCTTCCTGTGGGATTGCAGGGATTGTTTATAATAACTGCTTTCGTTTTCTCCGTTATATTTTTCTCCAACTCTTCCGCCGTCAAACAAAAACCATTTTCTTCGGACGTTTCCGCAACCACGGGAATGCCGTAGGCAAGCTTGACCATTTCGCAATAGCTCACCCAATAAGGCGACGGCACTATCACTTCGTCCCCTTCGCTGAGAAGCACTTGGAGCGATGTGAAAACGGCGTGTTTTGCTCCGCTTGAAACGATTATATCATCGGCTGTATAGGCTATACCGTTTTCCCTTTTCAGTTTTTCACATACGGCTTCTCTCAATTCCGTAAAACCCTTTACGTCCGTATATCGTGAATAATCTGCATCTATCGCATCCTTTGCCGCTTGTTTTATCTGCGGATTCACTGTGAAATCCGGCTCGCCGGCACCGAAAGAATATACCTTTATTCCCTGTGTTTTCAGTTCATTGGTCAATGACGAAACGGCAAGAGTAGCCGAGGGTATGAGGGTCTTAAGTTTATTTGATAATTCTTTTTTCATGTTTTCTCCGTATATAGTGATTCAAATATTAAGCTGCGAATAATTATGATTCATAACAACGTTAACAATTATACGAAATCGCCGCAACATAAGCAAGTATAACTCTCTCAAACGACGGCAATTCAAATATGCGCATTTTTTCCATCTGTCAAATTGCGTATACCTCGGCATAAACTTATCGTACCGTGTTTTGCATCAAGATTTCTGTTATAAGTCTTTATATTGCTCCGCTGTAAGTAGTTTTTGCAAGGTGGTATATCTGGGAGCTCTTGTTGAAGCCGCCGAAATGGCACCCAAAGGTATCGGATTTTCCAGTTGAATGGCTGTCCCGTCAAGAAGGACCACATATCTTTTTTCAATTTCATCATACACAAAACCATTCGGTGCGATTTTAGCATAATGCGTTATCATGGAAATAGGAGCACCCACATAAATTGCAATATATTTTAGGTTGGGTATCCTGTCTTTCCTTACCCGTACATAGTACCATTTATTTTCATCCAAAAAAGCACGCCTAAAACCTTCCTCATGTGCAGGAAAAATAACGGTATCGTAATTATAATCATTTGTCACTTCCGTTATTACATTAATACCTTCATCTTCAAAAATTTGCAGCGCATCTTGCGTATAATCTTCGATAGCATCTTCAATGATCATATTTCTTGAAGTGCTTCTGCCCGATTGCTGTGTAAGCGTTCTCGCTATTGCATCTAAGTTGTCGATAGCTTCCGGTTTTAAAGATATGAGGATCTGTTTTTTGGGTTGAACCTTCACTGACTTTAAACGTTCACGAATGGATTTTTCCGACCTGCTCATCTTCTTTCTCTCCTTGTATTATTATTTTAAGAACTTAATACACCAAGAGAGGTATATTGTCAATAGTATAATTATTTAGTATAAATTATTTTATAAATATTATTTATAGCATTTAGAAGCTAGATGATAGGCGCATAATAAACTATAATAAGAGCATCGCATCTCCGAAGCTGAAAAAACGATACCGTTGTTTTACGGCATATTCGTATACCTTCAATATATCTTCCCTTGTATAGAAGGCGCTTACCAGCATTATAAGGGTAGATTTGGGCAGATGAAAATTTGTAATAAGACAATCCGTAATTTTGTATTCAAACCCGGGATAAATGAATATATCCGTCTCTTTGCACTCAGGCTGTACCATACCGCCGTTTGCTTTTGCGCTGCTTTCCAAGGTGCGCACAGAAGTGGTGCCCACGCAAAAAACTCTACCGCCGTGAGATTTTGTCTCATTTACGATATCGGCAGCCGTTTGTGATATCTCGTAATATTCGGTGTGCATTTTATGCTCCGTTACGTCATCGGCGGAAACCGGTAAAAAAGTTCCCAATCCGACATGAAGAGTTATATAAACTATTTTGACTCCGATTTCCTCTATTTCATTAATAAGCGCCTTTGTAAAATGCAATCCTGCCGTCGGCGCGGCGCTTGAACCTTCTTTAAGTGCATATACAGTCTGATATTTTGAATCGTCTGTAAGCTTTTTTTTGATATACGGGGGAAGAGGCATTACTCCTATGCGGTGCAATATGCCGAAAAATGAACCTGTAAAATTAAACTCAACGTCAATAAGTCCGTCTTCATGTTTCTGCTCTACAATAGCAGTAAGTTCGTCGGAAAAAGTAACTTCGGTTCCTATCTTTAGCCTTTTCCCCGGTTTAGCCATGATCTCCCAACGTGTATCGGAAATACGTTTGTGTAATAAAAATTCTATATGAGCGCCGGTTTCTTCTTTTATACCGAATATACGTGCTGGTATAACTTTAGAATTATTCAGAACCAGGCAGTCCCCTCGTTTCAGATAATCTTTTATATCATAAAACGTTTTATCCTCTACACGCCCCGTCTTTCTGTCAACCACAAGCATTCTCGATGACGCTCTGTCGTCAGGCGAAGTTTGCGCTATCAGTTCATCGGGAAGTGTGTAATCAAAATCATCTGTTTTCATTTTTTATGTCTCTATTTCGAAAAATGTCTTTTCTTCGGGATTTTTATAAGGAATGCCCAAATGCTTATATGCATTTAATGTGGCTATGCGTCCCCGCGGCGTTCTTTTTATAAAACCGATCTGCATAAGGTACGGTTCGTAAACATCTTCCACGGTTTCTTTCTCCTCGCCTATCACGGCAGAAATAGTCTCCAAACCAACGGGACCTCCGTTGAATTTGTTTATGATCGCATCCAACAAGACCCTATCGGTTTTGTCGAGCCCTGTAGCGTCTACCTCCAACAGTTCCAATGCTTCCGAAGCGACGGCTTCTCCAATGGTTTTCACTCCCATCACCTGTGCGTAATCCCGCACTCTTTTTATGAATCTGTTTGCCACACGGGGTGTGCCTCTCGAACGCCTTGCAAGCTCATTGGCGCCCGTATCGTCTATGGATATATCAAGAATGTCAGCGCTTCTTTTTATTATCTTTTCAAGCTCCGCAACAGTATACATTTCCAAACGGTTTATAATGCCGAATCTGTCACGAAGAGGAGAAGATATAAGACCTGTTCTGGTAGTTGCACCGATTAATGTAAAGGGCTGAAGATCGAGCCTTATCGACTTTGAACCGGGTCCTTTGCCTATTATTATATCGAGCGCATAGTCTTCCATAGCAGGATATAATACCTCTTCGACCACCTTGTTCAGACGATGTATTTCGTCAATAAACAAAACATCGTTCTCCTTAAGCGACGTAAGAATAGCGGCAAGATCTCCGGGCTTCTCTATTGCGGGACCGCTGGTTATCCTTATATTCACATTCATTTCATTCGCTATGATATGCGCAAGTGTTGTTTTCCCCAGTCCCGGAGGTCCGTAAAGCAGAACATGATCAAGCGCTTCTTTTCTTTCTTTTGCTGCTTCCATGAATATGCCCAGTCTTTTTTTGACTGTTTCCTGCCCGACATATTCGCCAAGCCGTGAAGGTCGCAGCGAACGCTCCGCCTCATGGTCGTACTGTATTTCTTTGCTTGTTACGATTCTTTTTTCCATTACCTGACCTATTTCCCCGCAAAAGTAAGCGCCGCGGATATGATCTCTTCCACACTCATGCTTTCGGAATAAACGCTCTTGACGAGTTTAACGGCGTATGTTCTGTCAAAGCCCAACGAACACAGCGCTAGGACAGCTTCGTCTTTGGGAAGCGCAATATCGTCAAGAGTTCCCGCAAGGATATTATTTTCACTTACTTCATTATCCGAGAATTTATCTTTCAAATTGACTATTATATTTTCAGCCAGTTTTTTTCCTACTCCGGGAGGCTTTGACAAGCCCGAAGCATCGCCCGAAACGATCATCATAATGATTTCCGCCGAAG